>JAISAN010000081.1 GCA_031266635.1 Treponema sp.
ATGAATATCGCCCGGTTTAACTTTTCCCACGGGGATCATGACTACCATGCCGCGGGAATTGCCCGGGTCCGGCAGGCTTCGGCGCTGGAGAAGGTTCCCATCGCCCTGCTCCTGGACACCAGGGGGCCGGAAATCCGCACGGGGATGGTCGAGGGAGACGGCCTTGTTCCCCTGGTTCCCGGCGAGGCGGTGGAGGTGATTGCCGCCGGGGACGCGGAGAAACTCTACGGCCCGGACGGAACCTTCACCCGGAAGGGCCGGATCATCGTCAGTTATGAGCTTTTGGCCGATGACATCAAGCCGGGGGCCCGGATTCTTATTGCCGACGGCCTCTTTTCCCTGGAATTTACCGGTCTTGAGGGCCGGATCATCCATTGCCGGGTCGAGGCGGGGGGCGAACTGGGGAGCCGGAAAAACGTCAACGTCATCGGAGTCCATACCCGGCTCCCGGCCATGTCCGGCAAGGACCGGGAGGACCTTCGCTTCGGCCACGAACAGGGCATGGACTGTGTGGCCGCCTCTTTTATCCGCAAGGCCAGTGACGTAACCTCCATTCAGCAGTACCTGGCGTCCATTGGCTCCGACATGCCGGTGATCGCCAAGATCGAGGATGATGAAGGGCTTCTCAATATCGAAGAGATTATCCGGGTTTCCGCGGGAATTATGGTGGCCCGGGGGGATTTGGGGGTCCAGATACCTCCTGAACAGGTACCCCTGGAGCAGAAGCGGATCATCGGTCTGTGCAATAACGAGGGGAAGCCGGTTATCACCGCCACCCAGATGCTGGATTCCATGATCCGCAACCGGCAGCCCACCAGGGCGGAGTCCGGGGATGTGGCCAACGCGATCCTGGACGGCACGGACTGCGTGATGCTCTCCGGCGAGACGGCTTCCGGGGCCTATCCCGAGGCGGCGGTGGAGGTGATGGACCGGATCGCCCGGACGGTGGAAGCCTCCGGGGTCTACGAGCGGAACCAATGCCTCCGCCGCCAGGCCCTGAAACGGGACGGCGATCTGGGCCACGCCATTGCCGAATCGGCGGTGCTGCTGGCGGATACCATCGACGCGGCCTGCATTATCACCCCCACCATGACGGGCAACACCGGCCAGCTGGTCAGCAAATTCCGGCCCAGCCGCCCCATTCTGGGGGCTTCCCCCAGCGAGAAAATCCGGCGGCGGCTTCTCCTGCATTGGGGGGTGGTCCCCCTGGAGGTCAACAAAGAGGAAGACACCGAGGCGGTGGTCCAGGGCGCCCTTGGCGCGGCCATCCGGGCCGGGTTCGCCGGTACCGCGGACAAGGTGGTTTTTGCCGCCGGTATTCCGGTGAATTCCCCCTTCACGGCCAACAATATCCGGGTTCACGTTATCGGCAATATTCTGGGCCGCGGCCGCCGGGGTTTCGGGGGGCGCTGTACGGGCCGGATCCTCAAGGCCGCCAATCTGGAAGAAGCTTCCCGGATCCTCCGCAGCCGGGGGGGTGAAATCCTCCTGACCCATACGCTGGATATGTCCTTTATTCCGGTTATCCGCATAAGCCGGGGGATCATCCTGGAGGGAGCCTCGGAACTGTCCCGGGATCTGCTCAAGCAGGTGAATCCCGGCATCGTGTTTGTGGCCCAGGTGGTGGGGGCCATGAGCCGTCTGGAGGAACACCTTACCGTTACGCTGGACGGCGCGGAAAAAATCATCTACGAGGGTACGCTGGAGTAGGGCGGGACGGTGTCCACGGGTAAGCCGCAAACGCCGTGAAGACCGCGTAACGCCGCTTTGATTTTAAAATTTACCTAAGTCTCATTAAAAGTCCTCCGATAATTGAAAAGAGGTATGGTATGAAAAACGAAAAAATCCTGTATGAGCAATGCGTCCACATTCTGGGCCGGGAAATTGAGGTTTTGAAAAAGATCGGCGCCCTGCAAAATATCATTTGGAAGGCCGTGTCGAACCGGGAATGGACGGATTTTGAGGCTCATAATCAGACCATTAATGTTTTGGGCTCTGAATTTGAGGCGCTGGAAATGGATCGGGAAAGGATTTTGTCGGAGATGAATATCTCCTGCGGAGCGGGGGACGAAAAAAAACGTTTTTATACCCTGGTTTCCTGTTTTCCGCCGGAGCCGCGGAATGAACTTACCGGGATGTTCCGGGACTTGAAACTGGAAACCATGAAAGTCCGCATGTCCAATGAGGCCCTGGTCACTTACCTCGCCGGCGCCAAAACCATGATGACCGGTTTTCTCGAAGCGGTCTTTCCCGACCGGGCGGGGCGGCTTTATACCCCGCAGGGAACCCAGGCCGCGGCGGATATGCGGAGTGTGGTGTTGAACCGGCATTTCTGAACAAGGAGAAATCATGAACGCAAAGCGTTCATGTCCGATTAACGTAAGCGGCGATGCCGCCGCTTTATATAGGAGTGACTTATGACTTCAACCTTTCAGGGAATTGAAATCGGGAAACGGGGAGTCCAGGCCCATCAACAGGCCCTGAATATCACCGGCCATAACCTGACCAACGCCTCCACCGAGGGCTATTCCCGGCAGCGGGTTGAATTTATGCCCTTTGAACCCATCTATCTGCCGGGCTTGAACCGGGAGGAAACTCCCGGCCAGATAGGCCAGGGTGTGGTGGTGGAACGAATCGAGCGGCTCCGGGATCAGCTTCTGGACAGGCAGATTGTGGCCCAGGCTTCCTCGGAGGGCTATTGGACCACCCGGGATCCCTATATCCGCCGGATGGATCAGATCTATCTTGAGCCGGGGCAGAATTCCATCAGGAGCAAAATGGACGCCTTCTGGGATGCGTGGCAGGAACTTTCGATATATCCCGCGGACGCCGCTCCCCGGACCGCCGTACTGGAGCGGGGCAAAACCCTGATTGACGGTATCCACGGGCGTTACCAGGCCCTGAAAAGCCTTCAGGTTCAGGCTGATGAGGATATACAGCTAACGGTGCGGCGGATCAACGACCTTTCCACCCAGATTGCCGGGCTGAACCGGACCATTCAAAAAGTTAAAGCCCAGGGCGATAATCCCAACGATCTGATGGATCGCCGGGACCTTTTGGTGGACAAGCTTTCAGCAATTATTGATATAACCGTGGATCAGCGGGACCCGGACGAATTTATGGTTCATACCGCGGGGCTGATTCTGGTACAGGGGCAGATTGGCCGTCAGTTCAGCCTGGATCGGGGGATCGATACCGAGGGCTACGCCCGGATTACCTGGGAGGAAACCGGGCAGGATGTGTATTTCCGGGACGGGAGCCTGGCGGCCCTGCTGGACATCCGGGACAAAACGATTGCCGATGAGATACAGGTCCTGGATAACATGACCATGAATTTTGTGGACCTGGTGAACGAGATTCACCGGGACGCCTACGGCGCCAACGGCGTCCGGGGAAACAACTTTTTTTCCGAGTACCCCTTTGTAACTAACGTAAACGGCAATTACGACCGGGACGGCGACGGGGTGTTTGACTCCAGCTATATTTACCGGATTAACGGAACCAACGCGCTGGAACCCCAGGCCCAGGTGGGGCTTGAGGGAACCATCACCCTTTCCGCCGCCGGCGGGAATGTGGACGTTCCCTATTACCCCACCGATACGGTGGCCGATATTATCACCCGGATAAACAATTCCGGCGCGGAAGTGGTGGCCCGGCTGAACCGCGACGGGGTGCTGTCCCTCAAAGGAAGCCCCGCGGAAGCGGTAAACGGCGTCCGGGTAAATCCCGATTTTGTAATCCGGCATATAGAAGATTCCGGCTATTTTCTTACCGGTTACGCGGGGCTGCTCAATGTACCGGGACCGGAAGGGGCCTACGATTGGGGCGGCGCGGACGCGGTGGAAGGACTGCGGGGCGGCGCCCTGAATTACGCGCTGGCCCCCATTGCCCATCCTTCCGGCTGGATCGAGGTGAACCCCGCGCTGGTAAAAGACCCGTCTTCGGTGGCTGCGGGTTTTGGGGAAAACGGCCGGGCCGCCAATCCGGGGAATGGCGACGCCGCGGCGGAAGTAGCCCAGCTCCGCTATGCCCCTGTTATGGTGGGCCGGCTCGGTACTTTCGACGATTACTTTGCCGACGCGGTGGGCCGCATCGGACTTCTGGGGGAACAGAGCGGCCGGGCACTGGAAACGGAAAACCAGAAGATGAAGCAGCTCCACGATATGCGGGAATCAATCTCCGGGGTCAATATGGATGAGGAATTGTCCAATATGATCAAATACCAGCACGGCTATGCCGCGGCGGCCCGGTTTATCACCACGGTAAATTCCATGCTGGACACTTTGATTAACCGGATGGGCGTGTAGGCCCTTGAACCTTTCCGCCTGAATGGCGGGGGAGCAGACCCACGGCAAATAAACGGAAAAAAACCGGAGAGGAGTGAATATGCGCAGAGTATCAACGGATATGCCGAATATGGATGTCCAGTATTACCTCAGACGGCAGGAAGAGGGGCTTTCCAATATCGAGTCGAAAATCGCCGCCCAGAGCCGGATCCGCGAACTCCGGGATGACCCTTTGGCGGCTTCCCACGCGGTTCGTTATGAATCATACCTGGCCCGGCTTGAGCGGTTTGAAAAAAACACCCTCTATGCCCAGGGCCGCTACAATGAAACCTACAACTATCTGAACGAGGCAAACGCGGTCCTCCAGCGGATCCGGGAAATTTCCGTCCAGGGGGCCAACGGCATCTACGGGCTTGATGACATGAAGAACATGGCGGTGGAGGTGAACGAACTCATCAAGGAACTGGCGGCCCTTGCCAATGCCACCGGGCAGGACGGCAAACGGATATTTTCCGGGGACAAGGCCTTTACCGAATCCTTCCGGCTGATAGAAGGAACCGTGGCTGGGGGTGGGGAAAATATGGTAATCCGGGCGGAGTACCGGGGCGCCGGAGCTTCCCGGAAAGCGGAAATTTCCGAAGGAACGTATTCGGAACTGGACCTCGGCGGCGGTGAGGCTTTCTGGGCGGAGAATATGCAGGTCTTCTCCACAGTGGACGCCGGTGATTACCGGGTAGACCGGGCGGGTTCCTTTTTCCTCGACGGGGTGGAAATTAACGTCAGCCCCGGCGATACAATTAACGCTATTGTGGCGAAGATCAACGATTCCCCCGCGCCGGTAAAGGCCTATATCGACCCGGAAACCCGGGGCCTTGCCCTGGAAGGAACCAGCGCCCATCTTATCCGGGCCGAAGACCGGCAGGACGGTGAAGGAGGGCCTTCCCGGGTCTTGCAGGACCTGGGGATTATCCGGGGAAATACGGAGACCAACGCCCCCAACTGGAGTAATTCCGCCAGGGTTTACGGCGGTTCCGTTTTTGACATGACCATTCGCCTGAGGGACGCCTTGTTCCGGGGGGATCATGATTTTGTGGGCAGCCAGGGAATCGGCGGCATGGATTTGGCCCTGGGCAACATCCACGCCCGGATAGCGGAAGTGGGCAGCCGGCAGGAACGGACCGAAATGGCCTGGAGCCGCCTGAACCAGGAAATTCCCGATGTAACCGAAAGCCTTGCCAGGGAATCGGCGCTGGATTTTACCACCGCGGTTACGGAACTCAAGATGATGGATTTTGCCCACCGGGCGTCCCTGCAAACCGCGGCCCGGATTCTTCCGCCCACCTTGCTGGATTTTCTCCGGTAAATGAGCTTGTTTCAATAAATTCAAGGTAGCTGTTCCAAAAACTGAAGTTTTGGAACAGCCTCAAGTAATAACAGGAGCGGATTGTGGAAGTCGCAACCAAGGCTTACGGGCTTATTGAAGTGGACCCCCGGCAGAAAATTAGTTTTTCCCGGGGACTCTTTGGCTTTGAATCATTCAAGGATTATGTATTGCTGGACGCGGAGCGGCAGCCATTCTACTGGCTCCAGTCCGCGGATGTGGAAGGGGTGGCTTTTATTCTGATAAACCCCTTTCTTTTCAGGCCCGATTACGAAGTGAATATCAATAACGAAGACCTGGCGGACATTGAAATTGACTCTCCGGAAAAGGCCCTGATTTTTTCCATTGTTACCATCCCGCCTGACGGCGGACCCATGACCGCCAATCTTCAGGGCCCCCTGATCATCAACCGGGATACCCGGATGGGTAAACAGGCGATCCTCCCGGACCCCCGCTGGAAAACCAAACACGATATTATGGCGGAAATCACCGCGGTGAGGAAGTCATAATGCTGATTTTATCCAGAAAGGTCAACGAAAAAATTATGATAGGCGAGGATGTTTCCATCTCCATTATTGAAGTCCGGGGAGATCAGGTGCGGCTGGGGGTGGACGCCCC
>JAISAN010000088.1 GCA_031266635.1 Treponema sp.
TCATGCTTTGCCATTCCGGCGTTCCGGATTTTGGTCAGCATATCCGCAACGGGATCAGAAACGCTCATCCTTTTCTCCTACCTTACCAGCTTGATTTGGTGACGCCGGGAATAAGCCCTTCGCTCGCGAGTTTGCGGAAGCAAAGACGGCACATTTCAAATTTCCGCAGATAGCCCCTGGCCCGTCCGCAGATCCGGCAGCGGTTCACCTTTCTTGTCTTATATTTAGGCGTCCGCAGCGCCTTGATGATCATCGCCTTTCTTGCCATGTATACTCCTCTATATTAATCGGAATTCCGGACCGCAGGGCCGGAACTTCTCCTTCCCCTATTTTCTGAAGGGCATTCCGAATTTAGCGAGGAAAGCTTTCGCCTCCGCGTCAGTCCGCGCCGTTGTTACAATAACGATATTCAATCCGGCAACACGTTCAATTTTATCAAAATCTATTTCAGGAAAAATAATCTGCTCCGTAATGCCCAAAGCGTAATTCCCGTGGCCGTCAAAGGCATTCTGATTGACACCCCGGAAGTCCTTAACCCGGGGAAGGGCCACGTTCACCAGCCGGTCAAGGAATTCGTACATCATAGTTCCCCTCAGGGTAACCTTGGCGCCGATTTCCTGGCCTTCCCGGATCTTGAAGTTGGCGATACTCTTGCGGGCCTTGGTTTTTACCGCCTTCTGCCCGGTAATAAGGGTCAGATCGTCTATCGCCGCATCCAGAAGCTTTTTGTTCTGCAGAGCCTCGCCAACCCCCATGCTTACCACGATTTTTTCAAGCCTCGGGGTCTGCATGGTGGAGGTGTAACCGAATTCCTTAAAGAGCTCCGGGGCAACCTGCTCCCTGTATATCTTTTTAAGCCGGGGTTCATAGTTCTTCATTACAGGGCCTCTCCGCATTTTTTACAGATCCGGGTTTTTGTATCCCCTTCCAGCTTGTAGCCAATCCGGGTGGGCCCGCATTTTTTACAGACGATCATCACATTGGAGCTGTGAATCGCCGCTTCTATCTCGACAATCCCCCCCCGGTCCTGCTGGTTCCGGCGTTTCTTCGCCTTTTTGACGATGTTCGCCCCTTCCACCACGACCCGGTCCTTGTCCCGGAAAATTTTGAGGATCCGCCCCCGTTTACCCTTGTCTTTTCCCGTAATAATCTGGACGGTATCTTCTTTTTTCAGTTTAAATTTATGCGCCGTTAAAGCCATGCCTTTTACTCCTCAATATAAAACCCGGCGGGTTTTACAATACCTCCGGGGCAAGGGATACGATCTTCATAAAATCCTTCTCCCGCAGTTCCCTGGCCACCGGCCCGAAAATACGCTTCCCTTTGGGGTTCATACTCGCGTCGATAATTACGCATGCGTTATCATCAAAACGGATATACGTTCCATCGGGACGCCGGTATTCCTTATGGGTCCGAACCACTACCGCTTTTTCAACGGTTCCCTTTTTAATCGTCGATGTGGGGAGGGCGTCTTTTACCGCCACCACAATAATGTCGCCAATCCCCGCGTATTTCCGCCGGGTACCGCCCAGCACCTTAATGCACTGGACGATCTTGGCCCCTGAATTGTCCGCCACATTCAGGAAAGTCTCTACCTGAATCATTTTCCCCGCTCTCCTTATTTGGCGCGTTCAATAATTTCCGCAAGTTTCCAGCATTTTTCCCTGCTGATGGGACGACATTCCACCACGCGGACCCGGTCACCGGTTTTCGCGTCGTTGGTTTCGTCATGGGCCTTTACCTTCTTGATCCGCTTCACATATTTTTTGTAAAGCGGATGCAGGGTCGTGGTTTCAACGGCAACTACAATGGTTTTATTCATCTTGTCGCTTTTCACAATCCCGGTAAATTCTTTTTTACCGCTTTTTTTGGGGGCGGCTTTTTCCGCCACAGCCTCTTCTGACACGATCCTGCTCCTTTAACCCTGGGCGGCCGGCAAAACGCCGGTTCCCTGCCCCGCCGCAGCGTCCGCCAGTTCCTGCCGGTGAATCATAGTGTTTAACCGGGCAATCTGCCGGCGCATCACCCGCCTTTGCAGGGGATTATCCACATGGCCAACCACAATCTGGAACCGGAATTCCATATATTTTCTTTTAAGCTCATCCCGCTTGGCCTTCAGTTCCGGGAAACTCAAATTTTTGAACGAATTCTTCATATCCGCCCCGCTAGGCTCCCAGTTCCATATTGGAACGGGCCACAAATTTAGTCTTGATGGGCAGCTTTGCCCCCGCCAGGATCATGGCTTCTTCGGCGATGGATTTTTCAACCCCCCCCAGCTCAAACATCACGGTACCGGGCTTTACCACCGCCACCCAATATTCCGGGGCGCCCTTTCCCTTGCCCATGCGGGTTTCCGCGGGCTTCTTGGAATACGGCTTGTCCGGAAAAATCCGAATCCATATTTTGCCTCCCCGTTTAATATGACGGTTCAGGGCAATACGGGCCGCCTCGATCTGCCGGTTGGTAATCCACATCCGGTCCAGGGCCACCAGGGCATAATCCCCGAAAACCACGGTATTTCCCCGGGTGGCGTTCCCCGGCATATTTCCCCGCTGTACCTTGCGGCGCTTTACACGTTTAGGACTCAGCATCTGTTAGCTCCTCACGGCCGTTACCGGCCGGTCACGCCGCTTGCGGACCAGGGCTCCGGCGTCTTCTTTCTGCTCTTTGCCGTATTTCATGCCGTTGAAGACCCAAACTTTCACCCCGATGGAACCAAAGGTGGTGTGGGCTTCGGCAAAACCATAATCAATATCCGCCCGCAGGGTATGCAGGGGGATCCGGCCTTCCTTGGACTCCTCGGTCCGGGACATTTCAGCCCCCCCGAGACGGCCGGAAAGCCGGACCTTCACGCCCTGGGCGTTGCCTTTTTTAATAGCGTTGGAAATCGCCAGCTTCATGGTCCGCCGGAACGAAGACCGGGCCAAAAGCTGCCGGGCAATATTCTGGGCGATAATCTGGGCGTTGTTGTCGGCGTTCCGCACTTCCTTGATTTTAATCTGGATCTTCTTGGTTACGTGCTTCTGAAGTTCCGCGCCGATCTTTTCGATATTGGCGCCCTTGGTTCCGATAATAACCCCGGGCCTGGCAGTGTGAATCGTGATGGTGATCCGCTGGGGATGCCTGATAATCTCCAGTTCCGCAATATCCGCGCCCCTGGTTTCAGGCATCTTAATGATGAATTTCCGCAGCTTCAGGTCTTCGTGGAGCGTATCGGCGTATTCCTTGGGGTCCACATACCACCGGGAACCCCAGGTTTTATTGATACCGATCCGCAGTCCTACGGGATTTACTTTCTGTCCCACCTTAATCCCCCGCCTTTCCGAGCGAACCGGAGGCTCGCACTTCGTCTACTACCACGGTAATGTGGCACATCCTCTTCAACAGCATATCCGCCCGGCCCCGGCCCCGAAACCAGACCCGTTTCATCCGGGGGCCCTCGTCAACAAAAATATCCCGTACATAGAGCATATCTTCATCGAGCTGTTTATTGCTCACCAGCGCGTTACTGGCCGCGGACTTCACCGTCTTTTTAAGCAGCCGGGCGCCCTTGTGGGGCATATTCTCCAGCAGGGACATGGCCTCGGGATAGGGTTTCCGCCGGACCAGATTCGCCACCGGCCGGATCTTGAAAGGCGAAGCAATGAGGTATTTGCTGACCGCTTTATATCCACTCTTGTTTTCCATACTGCTTCCTGCCTATTTGGAGGCGGCCTTCTTGTCCGACCCCGCGTGCCCCCGGAATATCCGGGTCGGGGAGAATTCGCCAAGCTTATGACCCACCAGGTTTTCCGTTATGTACACGGGAACCCAGGTTTTGCCGTTATGCACCGAGATGGTTCCACCCACCATTTCGGGAATGATGGTGGAACAACGGGAATAGGTTTTTATCATCTTCCTTTCCCCGGACTTGCTCAATTCCAGCACCTTTTTGTAAAGGCTCTTCTCAATGAAGGGCCCCTTCTTAATGGACCGTGACACCCCTTACTCCTATTTCTTCCTGCCCCGGCTGACGATAAACCGGGACGAGGGCTTATGCTTGCTCCGGGTTTTAAAACCCTTGGTCGGCTGGCCCCAGGGGGTCACCGGATGAATACCTTTATTTTTTCCTTCACCGCCGCCGTGGGGATGATCCACCGGATTCATGGCCATACCGCGAACCGTAGGACGAACCCCCAGCCAGCGTTTCCGCCCCGCCTTACCCAGGGTAACGTTCATGTGATCTTCGTTGCCCACGGCGCCGATGGTAGCATAACATTTTTTGAAGATCATCCGCATTTCCCCGGAGGGCAGCTTCAGGGTCACATAATCCCCTTCTTTGGCGGCGATGAGGGCCCCCGATCCGGCGGAACGGGCCATCTGCCCTCCCCGGCCCAGGGTCATTTCAATATTATGAACGGTAAAACCCAGGGGGATATTTTCCAGCGGCAGGGCATTGCCGGTCTCAATGGGGGCGCCGGGACCGCTCATAATACCGGCGTTCACCACAAGACCACGGGGGGCGATGATATACCGCTTGTCCCCGTCGGCGTATTTAATCAGGGCGATATTGGCGCTCCTGTTGGGATCATATTCAATGGAAGCAACCTTGCCGGGAACGCCGATTTTATCCCGCTTAAAATCAATGGTCCGGTAAAGCCGTTTGTGGCCGCCCCCCTTGTGCCGGACACTGATCCGGCCATTGGAATCCCGGCCCGCTTTTTCCGGCCGGCCTTTGGTCAGGGATTTTTCCGGCGACACGCCTTTGGTAAGTTCCGACCTGTCCAGACTGGTCCACTGCCGCATCCCCGCGGTAATGGGCTTATACGTTTTAATTCCCATACTGTTCCCCTACACGCCCTCAAAAAGGCTGATCTTCTCGTCCTTGGGCAGACGGACAATCGCCTTTTTCCAGGTGGAAGTATACCCGGACCGGGAACGCTGCCGTTTGGGTTTCCCGCCCACCACCATCACCGTACAGGCAATGGGGTGTACATTAAAAAGCCGGCGAACCGCTTCCTTAATTTGAATCTTCGTCGCCGCCGGGTTTACCTTAAACACGTATTTTCCCTCTTCCCGCAGCAGGTTCGCCTTCTCGGAAAGCACCGGCGCCAGAAGTATATCTTCGTACATCATCATTCTCCGGCCTCCTCGCCCTGCTCCACAGCGGAACCATAAAAGGCGTTTAAATTTTTCACGGCGCTTTCCAGCATCAGAACCTGGCGGCCGTAAAAGAGATCGTGGGCCCGCAGGCGGTTATAGGAAAGATAACTCAGCCAGGGGATATTGCCGGCCGCCCGCTTGATCAGGGGATCGTCATCCTTGAGAACCAGCACCGTCCGTTCACCGGCCTTGAAATTTTTGAGCAATCCCGCCAAATCCCGGGTCTTCCCGGATTCAATCGAAAAATCTTCAATAATTTTAAGGCCGTCGCTCTGGGCTTTGAGACTCAAAATGGTCTTGATCGCCTGGCGCTTCGCTTTCTTCGGCATCGTGTAGGAATAATCCCGGGGCCGGGGCCCGAAAACAACACCACCACCGACCATAAGGGGGGATTTTTTATCACCCCGCCGGGCACGGCCCGTACCCTTTTGCTTATAGGGCTTGGCATTGGAACCATGAACCTCGCTCCGGTCCTTCGTACTGGCATTACCCTGCCGCTTGTTGGCAAGCTCATTGTTAATGGCATACCAGATCAGGTCTTCGTTCACCGGAAGGCCAAAAACCGTATCCGCAAGCTCAATATCCCGCAGCTCTTTGCCTTCAATAGAATATACTGTACCCTTCATTCTCTTCACCAAACCTTTGATACACCCTATTTCTTCACTGCGGCCCGGACCAAAACCAGGCCTTTGTTAATGCCGGGGACGGAGCCGTGAACCAAAAGAAGCTGCTTTTCCACATCAACTTTCACCAGCCGGAGACTCAAGGTCGTTACCTTTTCCCGGCCCATACGGCCCGGCAGCTTCACGTTTTTGAAAGTCCGGTGGGGGTAAGTGGACTGTCCGGTGGAGCCGGGCTCCCGGTGGAATTTGGAACCGTGGGACTTGCGGCCGCCGCCGAAGCCATAACGCTTTACCACGCCCTGAAAACCCTTACCCTTGGAAATACCCGAAACATCCACATAGCGGATACCCTCCAGCACCTCCACCCCCAGGGAATCCCCGGGCTCGACCTCTTTTTCAAAATCCCGCAGCTCCCGCAGAGTTTTCTTGGGAGCAATGCTTTCGGGAAACTGCCCCGCATAGGGCTTGGTCACCAGACCAGCCCGCTTATCATCCACACCGACAAGCACGGCGTTATAGCCGTCTTTCTCTTCTGTTTTTTGGGCAATAACAATATTCGGGTCAACCCGCATTACCGTTACCGGAATCAGATTGCCGTCATCGTCAAAAACCTGCGTCATACCCACTTTTTTGGCCAACAGACCCAACATTGCTTTACTCCAAAACCGAAAATTGGCGGCAGCCGCCTACTGTTTTATCTCCACGTCCACACCGGCGGGAAGCTCCAGCTTCATCAACGAATCCATCACTTCCGGGGAAGGATTAATAATATCGATCAGCCGCTTATGGGTCCGCATCTCAAACTGTTCCCGTGACTTCTTATTCACGTGAGGTGAACGGAGCACCGTTACCTTATTGATCCGGGTCGGAAGGGGAATGGGCCCCGTTACCAGCGCCCCCGCCTTCTGTACCGTTTGAACGATAGATTTCGCGCTCTGATCGATCAATTCAACATCGAAACCGCGCAGCCGCACGCGAATTCGTTCCTTAGTCATTGTTCCTCCATAAAAGGGGGCCGGAAACCCGGACCCCCTTCTTTGTCATCGCGTGCTATTCGATTACCTCAACAACCTGACCGGAGGCAACGGTTTTGCCGCCCTCGCGGATGGCGAACCTGAGCCCCTTTTCCATGGCAATAGGATGGATAAGTTCGCCGAAAATTTCCGTATTGTCACCGGGCATAATCATCTCTTTTCCTTCGGGAAGTTTTACCGTCCCGGTGATGTCGGTAGTACGGAAATAGAACTGGGGCCGGTACCCGGTAAAGAAGGGACTGTGCCGCCCGCCTTCTTCTTTGGAAAGACAGTAGATCTGCCCCTTGAATTTGTTGTGGGGAGTGATGGAACCGGGCTTGGCCAGAACCTGGCCCCGCTCAACTTCCTTCTTCTCAACGCCCCGGAGCAGAGTCCCGACATTATCGCCCGCCTGGGCCTCATCGAGCAGCTTGTTAAACATTTCGATACCGGTAACAACGGTTTTTTTCGTAGGCCGGATACCGACAATTTCGATTTCCTCATTCAGCTTGAGGATACCCCGTTCCACCTTGCCGGTAACAACCGTACCGCGGCCGGGGATAGTGAACACATCCTCAATGGGCATAATAAAGGGCTTGTCGGCATCCCGGACCGGATCGGGGAAATAAGAATCCATGGCGTCCAGCAGTTCCTGGACACATTTGGTGCTCTCGGTGTCCTCGCCCTTGTTCAGATCCTCCATAGCTTTAAAGGCGGAACCTTTAATAATGGGAATTTCATCGCCGGGGAAACCGTTGTTGGTAAGCACGTCTTTGATTTCTTCTTCGACCAGTTCCAGCAATTCAGGATCGTCTACCAGGTCGATCTTGTTAAGAAACACGATAATGTTGGGAACGCCGACCTGACGGGCCAGAATAATATGCTCCCGGGTCTGGGGCATAACGGAATCCGGGGCGGACACCACGAGAACCGCGCCGTCCATCTGAGCCGCGCCGGTGATCATGTTTTTGATATAGTCGGCGTGTCCGGGACAGTCAATGTGGGCATAATGCCGCTTTTCGGACTGATACTCCAGGTGCCGGGTATTGATAGTGATACCCCGGGCCTTCTCTTCCGGCGCGTTATCAATATCATCAAACTTCATAACCTTGTCGCCGTATTTCTTGCCGCAATACATGGTAATGGCGGCGGAAAGAGTAGTCTTTCCGTGATCTACGTGGCCAATAGTCCCGACGTTCATATGAATTTTAGTTCTGTTAAACTTATCTTTTGCCATTTCGTGTCCTCCTTCTGGGCACTCTCATAAAATCTCTTCGCAAAAATCGCCGCCGGAATAACATTCCAGCGAAAAAAGCATTACATACATGATGAGATGATAGATACGGCAAAAGAGCGGAAATTAAGATTGGGCGCCTGGCCCGCCTTTTTCCTGACTATTTGTCCCGTTCCACCTGTCTCATCCCATGAACGGTGAAAACCCCCAGGGTTTTCACCGGAGCCCCAAGCCCCGATGATTGGTTTGGATCACGGAGCCGCTCCCGCGGCCCGCCGGGAACCGCCGCCTGTATTACAGCGGCAATTCCGCGAGACCCCCGCGGCGGGTTTATGCGGAATACCGGTCAGTCCCGGCCCTCCGCACTGCCTCTGAAAGAAAAACTTTCAAAGGCATTTGTCGATGATAATAGATTATCGCCCTACACCTCCCGACACCCCCGCCCCGCGGTTGTTATCCGGTAAACCGGATACCTGTCAAAAATCTCCGAAGGGTACGGCCATACCGGCCCTCCGCTTATCGTTATAAAACGTTCCCAGAATTTTCCAAAAAAACGACGTTACCACCGGTAATGGGCGAAGGCCTTGTTAGCTTCCGCCATTTTATGGGTATCTTCTTTTTTCTTGAAGGCCGTACCCGTATTATTATACGCGTCCAGCAGTTCCGCCGCAAGACGGTCTTCCATACCGTGACCGGACCGGGCCCTGGCGGCGCTGATAATCCACCGCATCCCCAGGGCTTCCCGCCGGGATTCCCGGATTTCTATGGGCACCTGATAGGTGGCGCCCCCAACCCGCCGGGATTTCACCTCAATCAGCGGCTTTACATTCTCAAGGGCCTTGAGAAACACTTCCAGCGGCTCTTTTTCAACCTTCTGCTGGAGGATACCCAGCGCGTTGTGGACAATCCGCAGCCCCACAGACCGCTTCCCTTCCCACATCATCCGGTTTACAAACTTGGAAACCACCACACTATTGTATTTGGGATCCGGGCCAATGCCCCGATCTACGGTCTTTTTCTTCCGTCCCATATCCTTGTACCTTATTAAGCCTTGGGCCGCTTGGCGCCGTATTTGGAACGGCTCCGCTTGCGGTCTTCCACACCCAGGGTATCTTTGGCGCCCCGGATAATATGATACCGGACCCCGGGAAGGTCCTTGACCCGGCCGCCCCGCACCAACACCACCGAGTGCTCCTGAAGATTATGTCCAATACCGGGGATATAGGCGGTTACCTCCGTCCCATGAGAAAGCCGCACCCTGGCTACCTTCCGCAGGGCCGAATTGGGCTTTTTGGGGGTTACGGTCATAACCCTGGTACAGGTCCCCCGCTTCTGGGGACAGGAATGAAGCGCCGGAGACTTCGTCTTGGAGGAAACCCGCTGCCTCCCGAAACGAACCAACTGATTAATTGTAGGCATCCGTTACAAACTCCCTTCTATGCGCCCGCCGCAAAAATCGGCGCCGCTGAAACCAAAAAATATCTTTCCGGATCATGAATGTTTTATAAAAACCGGCCGGCCTTACAAAACACCCCAAAAAAAACGGCATAAAGCCCGCTTTTTCCCCTAAGCGCAAAAAAATCCCCCAAAAACTACTGTTTCGGGAAAACCTTTCCATATATTTTCCAAAGACCTGATGGATAAGGACTTTGACTTTATCAAAAAAAAAAAAAAGAGTCAAGGGGTTTTTCAAAAAAATCTGAAAAAACCGCCTTTTTGCCAAATTATAGAATATTTTTATCAAACCGCGTGTTCCGCCGTTACAGTTCCAAAAACTGAAGTTTTCGAACAGCCTCATTTCAAAATGAAAAACTTTGTCCCCCTAATCCGCCAGTTCTACCCGGTTTCTGCCCCGCTCTTTGGCCTTACGCAGGGCGCTGTCGGCGGAAAAGATCAGGCTTTCCACGTCTTTTCCGTGAACAGGCGCCATAGAAATACCAATACTGGTCCGGGTGTGGAGCAGGATCTTTTCATCGGCGCCGGAATTTTTGGGAATCTCAACCTCCCGGTTCTGTATGGATTCCCTGATCCGCTCGGCCACCATCCGGGCGTCTTCCAGTTCGGTATCGGGGAGCAGGACGGCAAATTCGTCCCCCGAAAGGCGGGCGGCAATGTCGCCGGAACGCATAATAAAACGAAGAATATCGGCGGCGGAGATAATCACCCGGTCGCCAGCCGCGGGGCCATAACGGTCATTAATGTTATGGATCCGGTCCAGGTCCAGCATCATCAGGGACATTTTCCGTATTCCCACCGATCCCTGGTCAAAACGGCCTTTAATGGAATCTTCCAAAAAACGGCGGTTATAAAGGCCGGTAAGCTCATCGGTAATGGCCCGGCGGCGGGCGGTTTCACCCCAGCGCAAGAGGTCCCCCAGGTGTTTGGAGGATTGATCCAGCCATTGATTCTGTACGGCGCCGATGGCCCTGAGCATTTTAACCCCAATCATGGGATGCTCAAAAATGATGCGGTAAAAGTCGATACCCTGGAGGACCATCAGATCGGTATCTTCTTTGGCGGTCAGGGTGGCGGACCGGGGCTCGTTGGCAATGACCGACATTTCCCCAAAAAAATCTCCCGGCCTAATGTCAAACATCCAGCGCTGGGCGCCGTCGGACTGGGACACAAAGGCGCTGAGAGAACCGGAAAGCAGGATAAACATATCCTCCCCCGCGTCCCCCTCATTAAAAACCGCCGCTCCCTTCTTGACCCGCATCCGTTCCAGAAAGGCGGTGATGGCGTTGAATTCCAGATCGCTCATGCTGGAAAAAAGGGGAGATTTCACCAGCACCGGATCGAAGACCGGGGAACGGGGAACGTCTTTGAGGCTCATTGTTTTGCTTCCTTATTAGTGTAATGAACCACCTGATTTCCCCCCGCCCGCCAGGTGTCCAGCAGCAGAGCGTAATTCCCCTGGAAAAGGTTTTCCCAGCTCAGGTTATCCCGGGGCCAGACCGCATAGGTAACGGTTGCCGAAAACGGAAAAGCGGGAATTTCCCCCTGGGCGGCTACCGGTTCCAGGGCGGCGATAGCTTTGAACAGTTCATGGGCGGTTTTTTCCGCCAGGGCAGGCCCGGCCCGGTTAACGAGAAGCCCCACCTCGTTACTTTTGAACCGGAGGGGCCAGCTCCGCCCAATCCGGCGGCTCATATTTTTCAGAATCATCGCAATCCGAACCATAGCCTCATCCCCGGCGCCGTGCCCCCGGGAGTCCACCAAAATCTTAAACCGGTCCGGCTTAAGCATGATCAGGGCCGTGGGGTCCTCCAGAATCCGGTTAAGCTCGTCAACGAGGAACGATTGTTTCCAAAGGCCCGTTCCGGGGTCTTCATAGGCCCGGCGGTGAAGTTCCTGAACCCAGGACATATTCTCTATGATGATCTTCCGGGTGGACTTGATCCGGCTGGTTACCATGATGATGGAATTAAGGAGAATCCGGGATATGGTATGGGGCTCTTCCAGGGCAAAAGCTTCCATGGAAAGACCGTAAGCGGGAAACATAATCAACACCGAATCTTCCAGCGCCACCGCGTTGGCGTCGTATTCCGCTCCCCTGGCAAAGTCAAAATCCCCGATAGTATCACCGGCGGTAAACCGGGCCATTTCCTCTTCCCCGCCGTCGCCGGAAGATTTATAGATTCTGATAAGCCCTTTGAGCAGCATATAAAAATGATCCGCCCGTTCGCCGGAAGAAAAAAGACGCCCTCCCTGGCGGAGCTGGAGGATGCTGGATCGGGAAATAACAAAATCTATTTCCTTTTTCAGCAGGGTGGAAAAAAGTTCCGCCTTCTGTATGGGGGAAGGATCAATGTCCATAAAGGATGCTTTCATTCCGTCAGCCTCCGGCGATTAAAAGCCTAAACGAATTCCAACCGCCACATTCGCCCCGCTAATCTTAAAACTGCTTACAAAGTCCTGGGATTGCAGCCCCACTCCCACATTCACCTCAAAAGCCCGGAGATTAAATAACATGATCGCCACCCGATGCTGCCATAAACGCTCCCAATAGCCGGTGCGGACAGCCAGGGACACGAAATTTTTCCAGTTAAGCTCACATTCCAGGCCGAAGTTAAAACCGGCTTTTTCATAAATGGTAAGCACGGAAAACCCGATATTCGGTTTAAGGACAACGGCGTTTGAACTGAGGGGTTTATACCGGACATAAAAATCAAAAGTCATGGGGCGAAAGACCCGCAGGGAAGCGTCATCGGAATAACTCATCTCCAGTTCCTCGGCGGTGAACATATCGTCAAAATCAAAATCATCGTCCAGCATGTCAAGGATGCCTTTGGAGTCATCACCCTGGTTAAAACTATAGGCCGTATAGGCGTTCATCCTGTGGCTCAACACCGCCGGCATAAGGGGAATATGTTTTACCAGGCCCCCCGCGTCCAGAACGGGCAGCACCTCGTATTCGGCGCTCAGGGAAAAATCGAAGCCCCTGGCCTCAAGGAGAGCCCAGGGGTCCAGGGTAAAACCGGAAGAGCCCGGCGAATCTTCGAGCAGGTCCTCCAGGGAGACGGGAGTATAGACACTGGCGTCAATAGCCGCTTCCCCCTTAATGGTCTCGCCGGTGTCAACCATAAACCGGATGGAGGGTTTCGGCGCGTAAACCACCGGTATATACAGGGCCGGGGACAGGCCGATTTTCAGCTTGCCGAACCGGGCATGGGCCTCCAGCCCCACATCGGCAAAAACGCTGGCGCCGGCGGCAATATCGCCGGAAAAAGAAGAAAGACCGGTATTACCCTTGGATAACAAACTCATCACATCACCGGGAAGATTACTGTAGACGGCGGCCTCAACTCCCACATATAAACCAAAACCCACCTCGTGTTTGCCCCTGGTCTGGATATTCAAAAAAAAGGGCTTGGCTTCGGCATTCACGTTCAGGGAAAATCCGCTGTTTACGGGGAGCAAATCCAGGTCTATCGTTATTTTTCTGTCGGGAGTAAAAACGTCCATCAGGCCGATATAGTTATTGGCCGCGCCCATATCGAGATCAAGGCCCAATTCAACATACCGGGGAGGAATATCCCCGTAAAGCTGAAAACCCAGGCACAGGACAATGG
>JAISAN010000167.1 GCA_031266635.1 Treponema sp.
TAGTTTACACCCGCTCTATTTTTAGAGTCAAGCCCTATGGAGAAAGAAACTGAAAAAATTTTGGAAAAAATTCGCTTAAAAAGACGGGAAAAGAAGATATCCCTCTTAAATTTGGCAAATGATGTAGGAATTTCACATAGTCATTTATATTATATAGAAAGTAAACGGGTCGTTCCTTCTGTTGATGTTTTTATAAAGATCGCTAAATCACTGGGGATTGACTTCAAGGAATTTTTTACTTGATATATTTGCGTATACTATTTCATACACTATTACAGCGCGCTGCCGCATGACTTTCCGGCGGTATGCGATAGAACTTCCAAACCGGGGTTTTGAATTACCAAATTCCCGGCCTTGACCTTGAACCGGGAAAAGAAGTACATTTATTCCATTATATAGTGGAAGAATCTGCATTGCTTCTCCTCTTGTTTAATTAATAAGGAATTTATGAGCGGTGATAACGACTATTCGTTCTCTTCCTTCGGTTTATCCGAAGCTATGTTGGGAGCTTTGACCCGGAAGGGTTTTACCAGTCCCACTTCTATCCAGGCTATTGCCCTGCCCCGGCTGCTGGCCGATTCGGGCCACCTGATTGTCAAGGCCCGGACGGGTACGGGAAAAACCGCCGCCTTTGGCATCCCCCTGGTTGAAAAAATCACCCAGGGGGGGCACGCGCCCCGGGCCTTGATCCTCACCCCTACCCGGGAACTGGCCCTTCAGGTGTCCCGGGAAATTGCGTCCCTGGTTTCCGGTTCCTTTCCGCGGATTACCGCCGTGTATGGCGGGGCTTCCATCAGAAACCAGATCCTCGACCTCAAGCGGGGTACGGAGATCGCCGTGGGAACTCCCGGCCGGGTTATGGATTTAATGGAACGGAAGGCCCTGGAACTTTCCGCGGTGGACTGGTTTATCCTGGACGAAGCGGATGAAATGCTGGACATGGGTTTTTTTGAGGATGTGGAAAAGATCCTCGCCGCGGTAAAAACCGAACGCCGGATCGCCCTTTTTTCCGCCACCATGCCGGAAGCCATTTTAAAGGTGATTCGGGAATACATTGGGGATGTGGATATCCTTGAAGACACGGCACCGGAAGATGAAAAACCCGCGGTGGATCAGTCTTATATGATCCTCAAACGGGAGGATCGGCTGGATGCCCTGCGGCGGCTCATTGACGGGGCCGAGGAGTTTTACGGCCTCATTTTCTGCGCCACCAAGGCGGGAGCCGATGAGCTTGCCCGCCGCCTGGTGGAAGGCGGCTACCCTGCCGAGGCAATCCACGGCGACCTTACCCAGGAAGCCCGGGAACGAACCCTCCGCCGCTTCCGGGCCAAACAAACCACCATTTTGGCGGCTACCGATGTGGCCGCCCGGGGTCTTGATATTGAACGGCTCACCCATGTGGTGAACTGGGATCTCCCCAATGACCGGGAAACCTATATCCACCGCATTGGCCGGACCGGCCGGGCGGGCCGCCGGGGCCGGGCCATAAGCCTTGCCCTCCCCGCCGAGCGGGGCCGAATGGCCCAGCTTTCCCGGAGCATGGAACGGACCCTGGGCAGCAAAATAAGCTGGATGAAGGTTCCTTCGGTAAAATCGGTGATGAAAGCCATCCGGGCCCGGATAGTCAACTCCGTAACCGCCGTCATCCCCGAGAAAGAAATCATCGCCGCGCCGCTGCCCGACGGTGAACTTCCCGCCGTATCAGCGGAACCGGAAATCATAGCCGGGGAAACCGGACTCCCGGCATCGGCCGAATCCGCCGAGACGGCTTCCCCCTTTCTTGCCAAAGTCTGCCGCCAGCTTATCGAACGGATTGGCGCGGACCGGGCGGTGGAAGCCCTGATCACCCTGGCCTACGGCGAGCTGCTGGACCCGTCCCGTTACGGCCCGGTCACGGAATTTCCCGAGGAGTTTTTTCACGAAGGGGGGAAGGAACGGTCCCGCCCATTGCGCGGCGGTTCGGGGTTTCGAAACGGCCCCGCAAGGCCGGGCGCTGCCCGGTCCCATGCCGCAAGCCGCGGCCGGGGGTACAACCGGGGCACAGAGTCTGAGGGCCCCGGAGACCGGACGCTTTCCCGTGTTTATGTGGGCCTGGGCCGCCGTCATGGGGCCAAAATCCGGGATGTGGCGGAACTTCTTGTCCGAGCCGGAGGCGTACCCGGCCGTATGGTGGATGAAATAGAAATGAAGGACTTTTGTTCCTTTGCTACGCTGCCCGCCGACGCCGCCCGCCGGGCCTATGCCTTCTCCCGGAATGTCCCCAATGATCCGGTCATCCGCCCCGCGTCTCCCACCAGGGAACGGTAATTCCGCCGGCTCCATGGTGGACGGCCCCTATTTCGCAATGATGGTTTTATAGTCCGCGGAAAGATTGTTCTCAGATATTTCCTGCACCATCCCCCCGCCCTGGCCCCGGTATTTTCCCGGACTCATGCCGGTATAGCTCTTGAAAATTTTGGAAAACCAGCTCTGATCTTCAAAACCGCAGGAACCGGCAATTTCACTTAACGATAAATCTGTTTCGAGGAGCATCCGGCTTGCTTTTTCCACCCTGAGCCGGTTGAGGTAACTGGACAGATTTTCTCCCATTTCATCCTTGAAAATGGTACTAAAGTAGGGAGCGGAAAGTCCTGAAGCTTCGGCAATTTTCTGCAGGCTGATCTTCCGGGTATAGTTTTCCCAAATAAACCGTTCCGCTTTCCGCAGCGCCGAAGCGTGACGGATTCCCTGGAAAGAAAATATTTGACCTGCCATCCGGTCTACGGTGATATGCAATACATCGATCAGTTCTTCAATGGTCTGGGCTTCCTGGATCCGTTTCAGGTAATAGTTATTGGTTTCCAGCATCGTTTTTTCCGCGGAACCGGGATTAATATCCGCCCGGGAAAGAAGCACTACCAGCTCTATCGCCCGGAACTGGATACTTTTGAAATGATCGGGATTTGAAAAAAGAAGGATCGCCAATATTTCGTTGAGAATCTTTTTGCCCGTTTCGTTATCTCCCCGGCGGAGACAGGCGAGAAGCATTCGCTCCTTGTCCAGGGGATAACCCGGCGGCAGAGTTCCCTTGGGGTATTGAATTTTAAGTTCCTCAATATACGCGGAAAGATTCGCCTGCTGCTCCACCCGCCGGCGCAGGGTTTCATGGTAATCTTCGCTCCCGGTGGACAGGGACTCGGCATAGAGGAGCAAAATCTCCGCCAGGGCCTTTGCTTTTTCCATGTCTATCTGGGGAAAAGTATCTATCCGGCGCCGTATTTCATCCGCGGAAATATCACCGGCGTCCAGGGCGCAAAGCCGTTTTATGGTTTCTTCTTTATCGACGCAAAGAAAACCGGTCCCCAGAAGGGCTCCAACAAACCGGCCCTCCTTGTATATGGGACTGGTCCAAAATATAAATCCCATGTCGCAGGTATAAATATGGAAACCGCCGTGCTGCTGGGCGGTTTTGATTGCGTTGATGTGCATATCATTACAGAAGGTTTCGGTAAGATCGCGAAGTGTTTTAACCTCTTTGCCCTTCCGGCATTTGGTACAATACAGGCAGATATTTCTTTCTGTATTAATTTCGTCAAACATTTCGGGAATGGGCAGGTAATTATGATCGTGAACACAGATCATGGTTCCCGTTGCCTGACCATAGGCCGATAACATTTTATATGCTTTACTCAGAATGGGGAGCGTTTGATCCGCGGTGGAGGAATGATTGTCCTGGGTCCTGTCTTCTTTCATAAAATATACTCATTTCCCGGAAGGCTTTCTCAATCCAGGGAAAACCCCCTAGTAAAAATATCAGCCCTAACCGGATCCGCGTATTGTAATTTATTCCAAAGGGCCGGGGTTTTTTCCGGTTATGCTTCAGCCTGGGACAAGGCTCCCACGGAAAGGGATGTAATAAAAGCCCCGCCTTTTTCCCGGTATTTTCCGGGACTGAGGCTGGTGAAACTTTTGAAGATCTTGGAAAACCAGCTCTGATCCTCAAAACCACAGGCAGTGGCAATTTCGCTCAGGGTTAATTCGGTTTCCGCCAGCATGGTAGCCGCCTTTTCTACCCGGAGCCGGTTAAGATAATTGGAAAGATTCTCTCCCATCTCCTCCTTAAAAATTGTACTGAAATATGGGGCCGAAAGCCCCGAAGCTTCGGCAATCTCCTGCAAGCTGATCTTCCGGGTGTAATTTTCCCAGATATACCGCTCCGCCTTCCGTAAGGCTGAGGCATGACGGATTCCCTGGAAGGAGAAAATTTTTCCCGCCATCCGGTCAACGATAATATGCAAATTTTCAGTTAGTTCCTTGATTGTCCGGGAATCCTCTATTCGTTTAAGGTAACGGTCATTGGCGTCCAATACCACATTATATACGGTATTTTTTGGGTTCATCGCCGCCCGGGAAAGAAGAACCACCAATTCTATGGCGCGGATTTTAAAGAAATCAAAATTGCCGGGATTGGCGGCATACAGGATATTCAGCAGTTCTCGCAGAATTTTCCTCCCCGCTTCATTATCCCCCCGGCGGAGGCTGGCAAGAAGCAGCCGTTCTTTGTCCAGGGGATACCCCTGACCGGCGTTCTCCGGGTTTCGGAATTCCTTAATCAGATGAATTGACGGCTCATGCTGATGTTCCGGTTCGGCAAGCCGCTTCATGGGTTCATTGACATCTTCACTGTTGACGGACAACTGTTCCGCACAGTGCAGCATCATCTGGGCCAGGGCTTTTACCACCGCGTGGGTTTTTTGAGGAATGTCTGCCAGATATTCCTCAACTTTCTGCCGGGACAGATCCCCCCCGCAAAGCCGGTACACGTTCTCCACCGCCTGCTGCCGTTCTATGGCAAGAACGCCGCTGGACATCAGGGAACCGGCAAAACGCTGTCCTGAATAAATAGGGCTGGTCCAGAAAATAAATCCCAGTTTGCAGGTGTATATGTAGGAACCGCCCAACCGCTGGGATTCTCTTATGGCCTTTAGGTGCATACCGGTGCAGGGATATTCGCCGGATTCCCACTTTTTATTGGAATCCCGGCAATATTTTTTACAAAGAGTGCAGAAAAGCATTGCTTTGGGGTGTTTTGATTCTTCCGCTACGCGAAAATTTGGTCCCAATACCGAGATAGGACAATCCGTTGCTTTTTCATAAGCTTTCAGAACTTCAAGAGCTCTGGACAAAAGAGGATTAAGTTCCCGGCGGCGGATAATACTGAAATCGGACATTCCGGCCCAGGATTTTAAGGTTGAGGGATTCATAAGGCCTGTATAAAAACTTCCGTTCATAATTTGAACTCCTTCGTATGTTAACTTTTAAGGGAAACAAAAGAAACGGAATACACCCAAACGGCAAAAAATCGTCTTTTGGCCTTAAATGCCTTAACAAGGCGCCATAAAAAACATATATTCAAGAAATGGAAGCGGATATTTTAATAAAAAATATATCCCGCCCGGAAAATTCGCCGGTCTTTTCAGAACTATACGGGCCGGAGGGCATAGCGGCGGCGCGGGAACGGTATATAAATCTTGTGGAAGGATTACTCAAAAATTCCCCCAATGAAAAGGATGTCCGGGTATTTACCGCCGCGGGGCGGACGGAACTGGGGGGTAACCACACGGATCACAACCGGGGCAAGGTATTGGCGGCGTCCATCCAACTGGACGCGGCGGCCGTTGTTTCGCCCCGGCGGGACAGCCGGGTGTTTTTCCGCTCCACCGGATTCCCCGATGTGGAGGTGGACCTTGCGCTCCCCGGCGGGGAAGGCCCGGCGCTGGAGCCCCGGCAAAACGAAACCGGAACCACCGAAGCGCTGATCCGGGGCGTGGCCGCCGAATTTGCCCGCCGGGGCGTCCGTATCGGCGGGTTCACCGCCAACGCCGATTCCACCGTGCTGCCCGGATCGGGCCTTTCGTCCTCCGCCGCGGTGGAGGTACTGTTCGGCTGTATCTTTAACCACCTGTACGGCGGCGGACAATTCAGCCCCCTGGAACTGGCCATATTCGGCCAGAAGGCGGAGAACAATTATTTCGGCAAACCCTCGGGGCTGATGGATCAGGCGGCCTGCGCGTCCGGCGGGGCCATAGCCATTGATTTTGAGGACCCCCAAAATCCGCGGGTAAGCCCCCTGGCCTTCGATCCCGCCGCCCTGGGCTACAGCCTCTGCGTGGTCAACACCAGGGGAAGCCACGCGGATTTAACCCCCGACTACGCGGCAATCCCCCGGGAGATGAACGCCATAGCCCGCTTTTTCGGAAAAAACGTCCTCCGGGAGGTTTCCCCCGCCGATATTCTGGCGCGTGTTCCCGAACTCAGGGAGGCCGCGGGGGACCGGCCCCTGCTCCGGGCGCTGCATTTTTTTAGCGAAAACGACCGGGTCGACGCCATGAAAGCGGCGCTGGAAAAAATGCGGGCCGGTGATGCCGCCGCGTTTCAGGACTATCTGCGACTGGTTAATGATTCGGGGGACTCCTCCTGGGAACTGCTGCAAAATGTGTATTCCCCGAAAAACCCGGCGGCCCAGGGCCTTTCCCTGGCCCTGGCTTTAAGCAGGGATTTTTTCCGGTCCCTGGCGGGAAGGGACCAGCGAAGGCCCGGCGCGTGCCGCGTCCACGGCGGAGGTTTCGCGGGAACCATTCAGGCCTATGTACTGACGGATCATCTGGCCGCCTACCGGGAACGGATGGAGCAGGTCTTCAAAGGCGGCGCGGTAACG
>JAISAN010000201.1 GCA_031266635.1 Treponema sp.
GGGGCGGCGGATACAGCCCGGCCCCCGGTTTCCGGCGGCGCCTGGGTCATCCCCATCCGGGGCGACATTGAGCCGTCCCTGGCGGTTTTTGTCCGCCGGGAGGGCCGGAAAGCCCAGGCCCAGGGGGCGGAATTTATCATCTTTGAGATCGATACTTTCGGGGGCCGGGTGGATACGGCGCTCCAGATCAGCTCTTTTATCATGTCCATCAAAAATGCCCGGACCGTGGCCTGGGTGAATAACGGCGATGAATCTCTGGGGGTAAGCTGGTCCGCCGGGGCACTGATCGCCCTGTCCTGCGCCGATATTTACATGGCCGCGGGTACGTCTATGGGGGCCGCCGCGCCGGTAAGCGCGGGACCCGGCGGGATGGAGGCGGCGGGAGAAAAAACCGTGGCCGCGGTCCGTTCCCAAATGGCGGCTCTGGCGGAGCGGAACGGCCACCCTGCGGGAATCGCCCTGGCTATGGTGGATATGGACGTGGAACTCTGGGAAGCCGGTGTGGGGGGGCTCACCCAGGCCCTGACGGTGGAAGAACTGGAACGGCTGGAGCGGGGCTCGTCTTCCGGGGGATTGGTGGAACGGATCGCCCTTATTTCCCCCAGGGGAAAACTGCTCTCCCTTACCAGCGGGGAGGCGGTCCGCTACGGCCTTGCCAGGGGCATTGCCGATAACCGGGAGGCGTTGCTTGTTGAGCTGGGGGCTTCCGGCGAGGCGGGGGAAAGTTTTCCCGGCATCAGCGACGGGATCGTCTCGTTCCTCACGTCCGGCCCGGTGCAGACCATCCTGATCCTCCTGGCCCTGGTGCTGATTTTCGTGGAGATCAACAGCCCCGGTTTTGGTTTTCCCGGCGTGGGCGCTATTGTATGCCTCCTGGCGGTTTTTGGTTCCAGCTTTCTCCTGGGCCGGGTCGGTTCTGCGGAACTGCTGCTGTTCCTTTTGGGGCTGGGGCTCCTGGCAGTGGAAATCTTCATCCTCCCCGGCTTCGGGGTGGTGGGTGTCGGGGGGATTCTCTTCATCGGCATTTCCCTGATCCTGTCCATGCAGGATTTTGTGATACCCCGTTTTAGCTGGGAATGGGACCTGCTGGGCCGGAACGCGGCGGTGGTCAGCATCGGGATCATCTGCGCGGTGGTGGGGATCGTGTTTATCGCCCTCCTGGGGCCGAAGCTCCGGCTCTTTGACCGGCTGACCCTGCAAACCCGGATTAACGGCACCGCCAACGGCCCGATCAACCCAGGGGAGAGCTTGACCGCCGGACATATTCAGTTGGAAAATGATGATGATTTTCAATCCCTAACCGGCAAAACCGGAACCACCACCTCCATTCTGCGGCCGGTGGGGAAGGCGGAAATTGAGGGGCGGCTCTACGCTGTTGAGGCGGAGACCGCTTTTATTGAGCCGGGAAATAAAATTCAGGTGATCCGGGTTCAGGGGAACCGCATCACCGTAAGGAGCGTTTGATGACGATGCCGTTTTTTGTTGTTTTGATCGTTGCCGGGCTGATTGTCCTGGGCTTTTTGATGCTTTTTTTCCGTTTCTTCGGGCTTTGGTTCCGGGCGCTGCTCTCCGGGGCCTATGTGGGGATGGGTAAGCTCATCGGTATGTGGCTCCGGCACGTAAACCCCGGCGTTATCGTGGATTCCCGGATCATGCTCTCCAAGGCGGGGATCGATGTTAACTCGGATCTGCTGGAAACCCACTTCCTGGCCAGGGGGGACGTGCTCAAGGTGAGCCGGGCGCTGGTGGCCGCCAACAAGGCCGATATTCCGCTGCCCTTCCAGCGGGCCGCCGCCATAGACCTGGCGGGCCGGGACGTGCTGGACGCGGTGCGGACCAGCGTAAACCCCAAGGTTATTGACTGCCCGGACCCCACTAAGGGGAAATACACCATCGACGCGGTGGCCAAGGACGGCATCCAGCTCCAGGTCAAGGCCAGGGTAACGGTACGGGCCAATATCGAAAGCCTGGTAGGGGGCGCCACCGAAGAGACCATCATTGCCCGGGTCGGCGAAGGGATCGTTACCACCGTGGGCTCCTCGGAAAGCTACAAGTCGGTGCTGGAGAATCCCGACACCATTTCCAAGACGGTGTTTGCCAAGGGCCTGGACGCGGGGACGGCTTTCAAAATTCTTTCCATAGATATTGCCGACATTGACGTGGGGGCCAATATCGGGGCCAAGCTCCAGGCGGATCAGGCGGAGGCCGATAAACGGCGGTTCCAGGCGGAGGCGGAAAAACGGCGGGCCGCGGCCCAGGCCCAGGAGCAGGAAATGATAGCCTTGGTGCAGGAAAACCGGGCCAAGGTGGTGCTGGCGGAGGCGGAAATTCCCCTGGCCATCGCCGAAGCGTTCCGAAGCGGCCATCTGGGGATCATGGACTATTACCGGCTGAAAAACATCCAGGCCGATACGGATATGCGGGCTTCCATCGGCGGCGCTGCTCCGGGACAGGAAACCTAGAACCCTATGGATTTTATCTTCGACAATCTGGGTATTGTCGTATTCGTTGTCATTGCGATTGGCGCCCGGATCGTGCAGGCCCGGGCCAAGGCCGCCGCCCGCCGCGAGAAGGAAGCCCCCCAGGTGTTTGCCTCCAGCCTGGAGCCGGATGATGATGAAGAAGATGAGCCGGAGCGGTTCACAAAACCGGATGAGGCGGAGGGCTTAATCAATTATGCCCGGACCCGGGGGGCTTCCGGCTATACGGTGGAAAAGGCCCGGGAAAAAATGGCCCGCCTGGCGGAAGAGCCGCCGCGCTTTGAGGCGCTTCCCGGCCTGCCGGTAAATATGCCGCCCGCAGGCCGCCCGGTTGGGGCCGCTTTGCCGGATCTCCCGGCCTTGAAGCCCTCTGCCGCCCCGGCTCCCCTGTCCGCGGTGGTTCCGGCAGACGCCTCCCCCGTGGAGGAACGAAAAAATCTCCCCGCTCCGGGAAGGCCAAAAAGAACCGGCATCCTGTTTCCGGGGCTGGGAAAACTCACATCCCTGCAACAAGCGGTATTATGGGCGGAAATCATGGGAAAACCGCGGGGTATGTCATAACACGGCGCGTACCCCGCCGAAAATAGCGTAAATCCTAGCTGAAACGAAACACCCGGAGAAAATTGCCATATTCAGGTAATTATATCAAGCGGGCAATTTTCTCCGTGGTGTCTCTATGGACAACGTGTAAAAAATCCGCGTTTTTGCGCGGCTGGTAATTTACCAGCTGCTGCCGTAGTTACCGCCCGCGCCGCGATCCCGGCGGGGTTTGTCCATCGCTTCGTTGACCCGGAGCTCACGGCCTTCAAATTCGCGGCCGTTGGTGCCCGCGATAGCGGCGCTTGCTTCTTCATCGGTACTCATTTCGATAAACCCGAACCCTTTGGAGTTGCCGGTTTCACGATCGAAAATGATCTTGGCAGAGGCGACACTGCCGAAGCCGGCGAACAGATTTCGCAGACCATCCTCGGTGGTGTTGTAAGAGAGATTGCCGACATACAGTTTCTTGGCCATTGAGAAAATTCCTTCTCCCGGATCAAACCGGAGCCGTAACTCCGCTTTGTCAAATACGACACTTGATGCGTCCGGGTGCGCTGTTATTCACGTCCGCTAACCGCGGACGACTCTTTTGTTTCCCCGGAAAATTCCCGGAGAAATGGTAAGATGCATAATAATTGTAGGGGGAGATATGAGACATGCGGAAGAGAAAAGCAGAATCCCTAAACTTTTGAACACCGGCTGTCCCCTTCGGGAAGCGCCATAATACAATATACTCAAAGAAATATCCTGTTCACCAGTACAGTACTTTAGTTTGAATCTATCGTCAAGGGTTTTGTGTTTTATTTGAAGGTTTTTTTCAAAAAAAACAAGTATTTTTGGAATGTGGGGTGAATTCCGCCCGTCCGGGCTCCCGGAACAGGGCAATATGGGGCAATACTTGGAAATGAAGCTCCCCCCCGGCAGACCTTCGGTTTGTCGCGGCTCATTAGACTTGTGAGACAACCCGGTTGGTTGTCTCACAAGTCTGTGCAAAATACTCCGTATTTTGCTATTTTTTAGCGGTTGTTGTTCAGAAACTGAAGTTTCCGAACAACTCTATTCTTTTTTTCCGAAAACAAGGCGGATCGCCGCTTTAATATCTCTGACGGCCTGAAAATCCCCCGGCGCGGGGGAATCCGGCCCTTCGGTTCTTCCGGCGGGTTCCGTACCCGTCCCGTCCTGGCCCCGGCCTTCCGGCATGGGCCCCAGAAAACGGTCGAACCCCAGACTTTTCGCCGTTTTTATCCGCCCCGCCAGACGGCGCACCGGCCGGATCTCCCCGGTGAGGGAAAGCTCCCCGGCAATGGCCATCCCCCCGGGCAGGGGAAGCCCCGTCCGGGCGGAATAAATCGCCGCGGCCAAAGCCAGTTCCGTTCCCACTTCGGCGATTCTGATGCCCCCGGCCACATTGATATAGAGGTCCTGATCGGAAAGCCGGAGGCCCAGGTGTTTTTCCAGAACCGCCGCCGTTCTGGACACCCGGGAGGAATCAATTTTATCGGAAAACACCCGGCTTACGGCCCCTTTGGCAGGTACGGTGAGGGCCTGAATTTCCACCAGCAGGGTCCGGGTCCCCTCCAGCACCGCCGCGGCGGCCACCCCCGGCGGTAATTCACCTTCCCGGCGGATCAGGAACAGCAGGGCCGTGTCTTCCACCGGGGAAAGGCCCCGTTCCCCCATGATGAATATCCCGATTTCGTCCACCGAGCCGAAGCGGTTTTTCACCGCCCGGAGAAAACGGCAGTCCCCCTCGGTCTGTTCAAAATAGAGAACCGTATCCACCATGTGTTCCAGGGTCTTGGGCCCCGAAATGATCCCCTCTTTGGTAACATGGGCCGCCAAAAACAGGGCCGCGTCATGCTCTTTGACCCAGGAAATAAGCTCAAAAGAACAATATTTCATCTGATTTATGGTGCCCGGCGCCGGTCCCGCTTCTTCGGTTATCAGGGTTTGGGCGGAATCTACCATAATAAGCACCGGCTTTACCGCGTTCAAAATGGGCTCAATATCTTCCATCCGGCCGGAACAGAATATCTCAATCCGGGAGGAAGCGCCGCCGATGCCCAGCCGGTCCGCCCGCATCCGCACCTGACCGGCGGATTCCTCCCCGGAAATGTAGAGAACCCGGCCCCTGGTTTCCGCGGCGGCGGCGATCTGGAGAAGCAGGGTAGATTTCCCGATTCCCGGCTCGCCGCCGATAAGGATTGCCTGGCGCTTCATGATGCCGCCCCCCAGCACCCGGTCAAGTTCAGGAATACCGCTCCCGATGCGGTTCCCTTCCTGGGGGTCTACCGAAGACAGGGGAATTGACTGGGGGACGGAGGAAGACCGGCCGCTTCGGGAAAAGCCGCCCGGCTCCCGGCTTCCGGCGGAAACCGCGGTCTCGATTAAGGTATTCCATTCCCCGCATTCGGGGCAGCGGCCCAGCCACTTGGGTTCCTCATGCCCGCAGGCGGAACACCGGAAGATAAACGCCTTCTGCTTTTTCATAAGCTTAGGATGTTTTTTTCCGCCGTTTCCGGAAGGCCTCAAGACATTCCCGGCGGAAGATCACCACCGAAAGCCCCCGGTATTCCATTTCTTTTTTGAGCCGGGCGGCGTTTTCTTCCACCAGTTGTTTTTTCGCCTCCAGTTCCAGAAGATGTTCCGGCGCCACCCCCGCGCCGAGGATCAGGGCGGGGAGGCGGCTTGAGGGGATCATGGTTTCCTG
>JAISAN010000202.1 GCA_031266635.1 Treponema sp.
CCCGGATGGGAGGGCAGATTACGAAACAATGCCTTATTTCCCAGGAAGAACAGACGATGGCCTTCGTGATTTAAGGTGGGACCCAATAAGGGATAGCGATGCAGGAGTTATTGACTGCAATCGAATTATGGATAATTTTAGAATAAAATTCTCAAACGCGACTGGCGGCTTGACAACAAATGATGTTGTAAACGACTATAATCAAAGGCATCCCGAAAGAAAAATTAGTGAGGGTACATTGTGGGTTTTGTTTAATATTCCATATAAAAAATGGGGGAACTAGGGATGAGGAAATGTTTTTATCTCCTGGTTTTATTATTTTATAATAACATATATAATTTGTTTGCACAGGATATCAGTGATATGCTGGTAGAAGAAAAAATGGAAATAGGTCTACAGTGGATATTTGAGAAAGGACTAGGGAAATATTTAAGCGGGATAAACAGCAGAGAATTGTTTAAGGAACTTAATGCCGAGACTTCTTCTTTTTTTCAAGGGGAAATATTTCAATTAAGGGAACCTCCTGATTTTACCAATCTGTGCTTTGATATACAAAACGGCGGACGAACCAGGCGAGATATGGCTTACAGGGCAGGCAAAGGTCGAAATGCAGTAACAATGGAACTGTGGCGTGCAAAAAGATATGTCGTCGATATTCAAAGTGATGTCATTGAGTACTGGATCATAGAACAAATTTATGCTAATAACGGTACAAATATTGGATGCTTATTTATTATCACATCGGCAGAAACTATGACATCCAGCAGAAATGTCGTCTTATGCAGCGATCAATATATTTCTTCAGCATTTATATCAAATCGTCAGATAAATTTCCCCGAAGATAATCTGGCCATGCTATCTCTCCTTAACGCAAAGCGGTGGCCATCGCATTATAAAAATTCAGATTTGTCCGAATATGAAATTCTCTATGATTCAAATGGAGTGCGATATAAACAAAGAATTAATGCAGAAAGACGAAAATATTGGGATTCGTATTATAATGTTCCACCCAAGCTGAGCTGGCCGGAATTTAAGTAAAATAAGATTGAGGGAAACCCAACCGGGGTTTTCAGAGGTTCCCATATTCGATAATTTTGTTAAGGAGAAGTATAGCATTGAAAAAAACGCGAAAATAGGTTACTATAGGGGCTAGTGGTATGGACAATATGAATAAAGCAATACTAATATTTATACTATTTATATGTCAGGGTATTTATGCGGAAAATTTAGACGGCGCTGCTATTGAGGTATTGAAAAACATACCGGAAGATAATGGGTATGTTGATTATGGAACTTCGGAGGGAATAACCATATATGCCGACCAGCCAAAACCGGAATATCCGCCTGAATCGATTGAAGCAAATATTTTGACTAAATTAAACGGATTTTCCAGTGATAGAGAGCAATTTATAAAAGAAGACTTACTGAAAAGTACAGGGTTTAGCCGTACCGCCGATATTAAATTTCGTGAATCAAACGGGACTGAAAAAACTTTATCCATATTACATGGCATATTTCATACCATAATCCCCAGGACAGTTCCCATGAAACCATTTTTCGAAGTAGAACAGATAAGGCTGCCCAAAGGAACGGTTTTTAATTTTGAAGTAATCTTTTATAACAGTACGTTTAAAGATGTTTCTGTAGAAGTACGTAAAGTCATGGAACTGGAATATATGTATCAGATGGAATTTCGTCACGGGGTTTTGGGTAAGAATGATAATCTGAATTATTACACAGAAGAAAATATTGCCAAGTTTGAAAATTTAGCTCTGTCGCTGCCGGATACGCCGCAAAGTATAAAAGATCTGAAAGACCGGTACTTACATGATTATGTACCTGGGATTAAAACGGCCCTGGAAAGATTTCAAACCCCAGGCGAAAATTATCTGAGGGCCATAGAAAATTTGAACGGTCATTTTGAGTTTGGCGGGAAAAAATGAATTATTCTGATTTCAAACAAACAATGGTATAATAATCCCAGGAACCCGAAGTGGGGGTGGTGGAATAAAAATGTTAATGCATTTTTATGGAGCCAGGGGGAGCGGCGTAAATAAATGGGTGCCGCAAAGGCCGGTAAAACGGACACTTTTTATATATGTGCTCCCCCTTATTATATAAATTTCCTATTCTAATTTCGCCCGTAATGGCGGCCGCTGTTTTCCCGAAATTTCCTCAATGCGGATTTTCCATACCGCCGTGGCTGTATATTCCCGGGCCATCTCAGCATCAAAGGCGGCCATGTTGGCGGGGGTGTGGCGTTCACAGAGGAGCCGGAGGGCCCGGACTTTTTCCCCGTCATCCAGCACTTCCTCGGCGGAACCGGACACAATGGCCGACTCGTACACCACGGTAAAATGATCCGGCGGCTCTTCCACGTCTCCCACGCAGGAGAGGCAGACCCGGTTCCGGTTCTTCAGATTGTCGATCTTGTGGCCCCCACGGGCGCAGTGGAAGTAAATCCACTCCCCGTCCCGGACAATGGAAAGGGGGACGCAGTAGGGGCTGCCGTCGTCGTTCACCGTGGCAAGGACGGCGTAGCGGCACTTGTCTGCCACCGCCTCCGCAAAAACCCGGTCCCGCTCCCGGTCTGTCCTCCGCATCGTTCGCATGGAAACCTCCTGGCCGTGTTTGAGAGTATAGCACAGAGGCGGATAATCGCATATAGTAACAGAGGGGTTGCGGGATGATACGTCCGGTGAACGCCGCCGACGCTCAGGCGATCTGCGGGATCTACAATTATTATGTTGCCAATACGGCCATCACTTTTGAGGAAGAGCCAATCTCCGCCGGGGAAATGGAACGCCGGATCCGGGATTTTACCGCGAAGTATCCCTGGTTTGTTTGGGAAGAGGCGGGGGAAATTGCGGCCTATGCCTATGTGAATAAATGGAAAGAACGCGCCGCGTACCGGTACGCCGCGGAGTTGTCCATTTATGTGAAATTCGGCAAAGAAGGACAGGGTATTGGCGGGGAGCTGCTGGCCCATTTGCTGGAGGCGGTAAAGAAAACGGAAATTCACGCCCTGGTGTCGGGGATTACGCTGCCCAATGAACGGAGCGTTGCCCTCCACGAAAAATTCGGGTTTCGGGAAATCGCCCGGTTTAGCGAAATTGGGTTCAAGCTGGGCGCCTGGCTGGATGTGGGCTATTGGGAGCTGATCATGAACGGCGGAGAGGGGAAGGCGGCGGCGGGACGGGGGAACTTGAAGCGGGCGGGACAATGCGGAGACGGAGCGGGGCGGGGATGAGCGGACCGGCTGTGTGGGGCTGGACCGCCCTTTTATCGTTCCTTCCCGTTTCGGAACTCCGGGGGGCGATTCCCTTTGCCATGACCCAGGGGATCCCCTGGTACGCGGCTTATCCCTGCGCGGCGGCGCTGAACGCCCTGGTGGCCCCGGTCTGCTGGGTTTTTCTTTCTACCCTGCACCGGCTTTTTTTGAAGATGGGCTGGTACGAAAAAATCTTTACCCGCTTTGTGGGCCGGGCGCGGGAGAAACTCCACGGCGGCGTGGAAAAATGGGGCTGGCTGGGAGTAGCGGTTTTTGTGGCCATCCCCCTGCCCGTGACTGGCGCGTGGACGGGAACTCTGGGGGCCTGGGTGCTGGGCCTTCCCAAGGGGAAAACCTTAATCGCGGTTATTCTGGGAGTCATCGTGGCGGGGGCTATTGTTACCAGCGTTATGCTTCTGGGAACCGGGGCCCTGCGTATTTTTGTAAAAGAGGTTTTATGATTATCGGCATAGATATTGGCAGTACTACCACCAAGGCGGTTTCCATCGAAGACGGCAGGCTCATCAGGAAGATAAAAACCAAAGCTTCCGACGCGGTAACTTCCGCCACCGGGGCCTTTGGAAAAATGATCGTCGAAAATGAAATCAAGATGGGGGATATCCAGGGAATCACCATTACCGGCGCGGGGGCCTCAAAAATCAAGAACGATATTTTCGGTATTCCCACGGTGAAGATCGATGAGATCCGGGCTATCGGCACCGGGGGTACTTTTCTTTCCGGCCGGGATCATATCATCATCGCCAACATCGGAACGGGCACCGCCGTCATTGAGGCCGGCCCGGCGGGAATCTTCCACCTGGGGGGCTCCGGGGTCGGCGGGGGCACCATTCTGGGGCTGGCGAAAAAACTGCTCCATACCTCGGACTTCAACGGGATCATGGAACTGGCGGAAACGGGGAATCTCAACCAGGTGGACCTGCTTCTGGAAGACATTATGCTCACCGACATTAGTTTTCTGAACCGGGAATCAACGGCCTCGAATTTCGGGAAGATGCTGGACACCGCCGGAAGCGGGGACATTGCCCTGGGGATCGTCAACCTGGTATACCAGGTGATCGGTATGCTGTCGGTCTTTGCCGCCAAGAGCCGGAACGTCAACCGGGTGGTGGTTACCGGGAACGGCAGCAAAAACCTGATCGGGCGGAAAATCCTTTTGAACATTACCGGCATGTACGGCATAAGTTTTGAATATCCCCAGGACGCGGAATACACCACCGCCGTGGGGGCGGGGCTTTCCTGGGAGGCCGGCGGAAAGATCGGCTGAATCCGCGCTTATTTGCGGCTGGCCTGATACCCAGAAACCCAGGCGCGGGGGAGCTTCACTTCTTCTCCACCCGCCACGAAAGCGTCCAATCCCAGGCGTCAGGAAAATCCGGCGACGAGATTTTTACGCTGAACCGGCCTTGTTTGAACCGGACTGCCGCGCTAGCCGAAGTTTCCCATAGATCCGGTTTCGCGGTTCTTTTTTCATACCCCAGTCTCGTCCTGAACTGAAAAATCCCCGGAGCCCAGTACAGTTCCCCCGTTGCTTTGGCGGAGTCAAACTGACCGGAGGATTGAAAAAAGGGGTAGGGCGCGGCATTGTCTTCCGCCGGGCTAAGCCCGTTCAACGAGGCGGAAAATGAAAGGGTCACCGGTCTGCTGAAAAAGCGGGCCTGGGCGGAACCGGCGCTAAAAAAGAACCGGGGGTTCAAACCGATGCCCAGGCCCAAACCGGCGCTGTCGCGGATTTTGCCGGACTCCGGGGCGTGCCGGTCCGCGCTCAGGGAAATCCGGGTAAGCCTGAAAAAGCCGGCGCTGTTTTTGGCGGGGGAAGGGAAGCGCCAGGAAACGCCGGAAGCGCTCCGGTTAAAAGCTTCTCCCAGGCCGGGGGAACGGAGACTGGTATTCAGCCGGAGGAGGCTGCTCCGTTTTCCGTACCATTCCAGTTTGCCGCCGCTTCTGAAACCCGGTCCGGGGCTGGAACCGTCCCGGCCCGTATAGCGGCTTCCCGCGCCGTCCCCGGCCAGGGACAGGGCCCAGCGGCCCCAGTCCGCAGGGGGAGTAAAACGGAGCCCCAGATTTCCGTATATATCCCGGCCCCAGGCAAAGGTTTCCGACAGGGCCCAGTCGGAACTGACCGCCAGGATCGGGGTATTCAGGAGCAGCCCCAGGCCGCCCAGCCGGAATTCCCGTTCAGGCAGGGGCGGGCTTTCCGAAAACCAGGCGGAACTTTTCCGGGGCGGCAGGGTCTTCCCGGTGTAGAAACCGTCCAGCCGGACTTCGGCCTTCCCGCCAAAAAGGGCCTCCAGGCCCCCGCCGAAACCGGGCTGGAACCGGTTGTCCATTTGGGCAACGGCGAATCCCCGGACTTTGACGCCGCCGTCCGGCCGCCGGGAAAAAAGATTCAGCCGGGGGCTTCCCAGGTAGAGGTATGTCTCCGGTTCCCCGGTGGAGGAAACAACGGTTTTCAGATCCGCCATGACCGGCTTGTGGTTTTCCGCGAAGGGAAGGCCCCGGATCCAGGGATTGCGAATCCGGGCGGGAAGGCCCCACTCGTCAAGAATACCGTACAGCAGCCGGGACCCCGTGGGGTTATGGTACAGACCCCCGCCGTAGTTGCTGAGCCCCTGGCCGAAG
>JAISAN010000228.1 GCA_031266635.1 Treponema sp.
AGGGAGCTGGAAACGCTGGACGGCAAACATTCCGCGGGGGAGGTCAGGCAATCGGTGTTCATGTATCTTGAAGCATATTATAACCGGATTCGTATACATTCGGTACTTGACTATGTGGCGCCTAATGTGTTTAACTCAGGGCAAGTCGCTTAACGGTGTCTACCAAACGGGGTAAAGTCCATATACCACATCCCAATAGCCGTATTCAACAGGCAAATCCCGCCAGGGACAGCCGGTTCTCAGTATATACAGAATCCCGCAAAATGTCCGGTAATGGGATACTTTGGGCGGCCTCCCTTTCCAGATGTAACCCCCTTCACTGACGGGCAGAACCCTCTGGTTAAATACTTCTTCGCTTATCGGATACAAGCGTGTGTTTCTCTCCATGTGTCTTTCCCCTCCGGCGGTATCCTATCTCAACCCGTCCTGTATTTCAAGCTTTGCTAACAGTGTCTAGCCCCCTAAATAGGCCTTCTTTACATCGGGGTTGGCCATCAGCTCCTCCGAGGCGCCGCTGGCGATGATCGCTCCGGTCTTTAGGACATAGCCCCGGCCGGCAAACTCCAGGGCTACCTTGGCGTTTTGTTCCACCACCAGGATCGTGATGCCCTTTTCCTGGTTCAGCCGGCGCAGGGCCCGGAACATTTCGTACATCAGTTTGGGGGCCAGCCCCATGGAAGGCTCGTCCAGCATGATAAAGCCGGAGCCGGTCATCAGGGCCCTGCCCACCGCCAGCATCTGCTGTTCGCCGCCGCTTAAAAGCTCTCCCCGCTGCCGGCGCCGTTCCCGGAGCCGGGGAAAAAGCTCAAATACCAGGGCCTGGGTTTCTTCCACGATTTCCGCCCGGCGGGGATCCTTCCGGTGGGGAAAGGCCGCTAGGTGCAGGTTTTCCTGGACCGAAAGGTTGCCGAAAATATGCCGGCCCTCGGGTACCAGGGCCAGGAGGTGGTTCTGGATCAGGGTGTGGGGTTCGGTTTTAAGGATGCTTTTGCCGCCGTAGAGAATGTCGCCCCCGGTAATTGCCGGCGCTTCCGGCCTGGCAAGCCTGGCCAGGCTTAAGAGGGTAGAGGTCTTTCCCGCTCCGTTCGCGCCGATCAGGGTAACGATTTCGCCCCGGTCGATGTTAAAGGAAACGCCGTGGAGGGCTTCAATATTCCCGTAGGAAACTTTTAAATTCTGAACGTCCAGCAGCATGGCTTAAGTCTCCTTTAGATGGTCCCGTCGCCGAGGTACGCCTTGATTACCCCCGGATTGTTCCGGATTTCATCGGGGCTTCCCCGGGCTATTTCCCTGCCAAAGTCGATAACCGTAATGTTCCGGCACAGGGTCATGATCACCTCCATCTGGTGTTCAATCATCCAGATGGTAAGGCGGAATTTCTCGTGGATCCACCGGATATAGTCGATCAGGTCCGCCACGTCGGAGGTGGAAAGTCCCGCCGCGGGTTCGTCCAGCATCAGCAGGTCCGGCTCCAGCGCCAGGGCCCGGGCAATTTCTACCCGGCGCTGGATGCCGTAGGGCAGGTTTTTGGGGTACTCTTCGGCCGCGTCGGCAAGGTGAAACACCTCCAGCAGTTCCCGGGCGGCCCTGGTAATCTTTGCCTCCCGCTCCCTGTAGCGCCGGGTGCGGAAAAACACGTCCGCCGCGGAATACCCCAGCCGGTAATGCTGGGAAATGCGGATATTGTCCAGAACGGTCATTTCGTTCCAGAGCCGGATGTTCTGGAAGGTTCTGCCTATCTTCATCGCGGCTATTTCGTGGGGTTTCATGCCGTTGATCCGCCGGCCCTCCACCAGAATGTCCCCCCGGGTGGGGACATAAAATCCCGACACCAGGTTAAAGACGGTGGTCTTTCCCGCTCCGTTGGGCCCGATAAGCCCCTGGATCTCGCCTTTCGTGATGGTCAGGTTGATGTCGGTCAGGGCCTGGAGCCCCCCGAAGCGGTGGGTCAGATCCCTGATTTCCAGATAAACGCCGCTCTCCTTCATGCTCCCGCTCCTTTGCCGTCCGCGGCGGAAGGGGTTCCCGCTGTGCCGCCCTTCCGCCTGAGCCGGGACAGGAAGTACGAAAGCTCCTTGTTTCCCATTAATCCTTCGGGGCGGAACTGCATCAATAAAATCAGGAGCAGGGGGATAAAGACCCATTTATAGATCTGCAGGGGCTGCAGGATCTGCAAAAGGAAGGTAAAGAACACCGCGGAAAGGACCGAGCCGGAAAGGCTTCCCATACCGCCCAGGTACACCATCACCATGCCTTCGGTGGACTTCATGATGTTGAATGACGCGGGGTTGATAAATCCCAGCATGTGGGCAAAAAGCCCCCCCGCCACGCCGGCCAGGCCGGAGGAAAAACAGAACGCCAGCAGCTTCATCTTGTTGGTGTTAACGCTCATGATCTCCGCGGATATTTCATCGTACCGGATGGTGGAGATCCCCTTTCCCAGCACGGAATTCATCAGCCGGCTTATGGCCAGGACGCTGAGGACCACAAAAAGCAGCACCCACAGGAGCATCCACGCGATGGGGATCACCGACGTCATGGCCCGGATGGTGTTCTTCATCCCCATCAGGCCCCGGCTTGCCCCGGCCACTTCCAGGTTGTTGATGGCCGTCATAATAATATAGTTCGACGCGATGGTAATGATCGCCAGATAATCGTCCCTGGTCTTAAACGAGGGTACGGCCACCAGCAGCCCCGCGGCGGCGGCGGCGATCCCCCCAACAGCGATAACCCCGGGAAAGAGGACAATCGACAGCTCCGGGGGAAGGAGCGGATCGCCGAAGAATTTGTTTTCCGTAAAAAGGATCATCGACAGCACCGATGAAACATAGGCCCCCACCGCCATAAAGCCCGCGTGGCCGCAGGAAAATTCTCCCATATAGCCGTTTACGATATTAAGGCTTGCGGCAAAGATAATGTTAATCCCGATGGACATGATAACCGTCTGGATGTATTGGTTCAGGATTTCCGCCGTGGAGAGGGCGGTAACCAGGGCAATGGCGGCAATGACGATCACAAAAACCAGGGAATTGTACTTTTTAGCGGCGCCCATAACTGCTCCTAAATTTTTGTACTCCGCGCCACGCCGAAGAACCCGGTGGGCTTAAGGACCAGGATCACCAGCAGGATCACAAAGGAAAAAAGATCCTTAAAGCTGGAGGGAAGAACGGCGGTAATAAAAATCTCGATAAAGCCCAGAATAAAACCGCCCAGGAACGCCCCCTTGATATCGCCGATTCCGCCGACCACCGCGGCGATAAAGGCCTTCCAGCCGATAATGGCCCCCATGTAGGGGTCCATTACCGGATAGGACATGCCGAAGAGGATCCCCGCGACCGCGGCAAGGGCCGAACCCAGGACAAAGGTAAAGGTGATAATCCGGTTTACCGGAATCCCCATCAGGGGGATGGCGAATTTATCGTAACTGACGGCCCGCATGGCCATGCCAAAGGTTGTTTTTTGCACAATAAGCTGGAGGATGATGAATACCGTTACCGCGGCGGCAATGACCAGAACCTTAAGGTTGGTCAGGACCACGGGGCCGAGGCGCAGTACCTGTTCGGCAATCAGGGTGGGGAACCGCCGGGCGTTGGCCCCGAGGACGGCGAGGTTCCCGTTTTCCAGGATGTACCCCACCATCAGGGCGGTGATCACCACGTAGAGCCGGTTTACTCCCTTGTTCCGCAGGGGCCGGTAGGCCACCCGCTCTATGGTGACCCCCAGGAGGGCGGTAAAAATCATGGTGATAACCATGGTAAGGGCAAAAACCACCCAGCCCCCGCCCCCCAGGGACAGGAGCAGGGCGCCGGCGACAAAAAAGGCTATGTAGCAGGCGGTCATAAAAATATCGCCGTGGGCAAAGTTGATAAGCCGCAGAACCCCGTAGACAAGACAGTACCCCAGGGCGATCATCGAATAAAAACTGCCCCATTGCAGGGCGTTAAAGACGTTCTGCAAAAACAGACCCAGCACGTTTTACCTCCCGGGTTTTAAAACCTAGTACCTTGTAATTACTAAATAACAGGTTTTAGAATTTTACCGCGAGTCAAAAAAGGGAAAGAAAAAGCATCATTTGATACTCTTTTTATTCTACTTATTCGACCTCGCGGTTATTTATATTTCTTCCTGTTAGTCTTTACAAGCTACTAGGGCGCCAGGCTGGCTTCAAAGACGAATTCGCCGGAATCGCTGATCCTGACTACCACCGCCTCTTTCTGGGGGTCGCCGTCGGGGGTAAAACTCATTTTTCCGGTGATGCCCTCAAAGTCCTTAAGGCCGGCGATGGCGTCCTTCAGGTTGTCCCTGTCCCGTTCCAGGTTCCCGGTAATTCCCGCGGTCCGGACGGACTCAAGAACAATGTTAACCGCGTCGTAGGTAAGGGCCGCCACGTCATCGGGGATATATCCGTATTTGGCATTATAGGTGTCGATAAATTCCCTGGTCCTGCCCACCGCTCCGGCGGCGGCATAGTGGGTGGTAAAGTAATACCCCGCCACCGAACCGTTGCTCACCTTCCACAGATCCGCGGAACCCCAGGCGTCCGCTCCCATGATCGGCTTGTCCCAGCCAAGGGCCTTGGCCTGGGGAACGATATTCCCCAGGAAGTTGTAATACACCGGAACATAGAGGATATCCGCGCCGGAGACGAGGATGTTGGTAAGCTGGGCGTTAAAATCCTGATCCTTCTGGCCAAAGCTTTCCCAGGCAACCACTTCGCCGTAGTTCGAGTTCCAGGAATCCCGGTACAGTTCCGCCAGGGTCTTGGAATAGTCGTCTTCCACATTGTAGAGGATCGCCACTTTGGAGACATCGAACTTTTCTTTGGTAAACTTGGCGGCTACCGGCGCCTGGAAGGGATCGATAAAGCAGGCCCGGAACACGTAGGGCCTGTTTTTGGTGGTATCCGGGTTGGTGGACCAGGCGGAAACCATGGGGGTCCTGCGGTCATTACAGATTTCTCCCGCGGGAATGGCCCGGCCGGACCCCTGGGGCCCGATGACCGCCAGGACCTTATTCTGATCGATAAGCTGAGTAACGGTGAGGACGGCGTTCTCCGCCTTCAGTTCGTTGTCCAGGTAGATAAACTCAAGCTTGTATTGGGTTCCACCCACATCAAGCCCGCCGGCGCCGTTGATCGCCTCTTTGATGATCTCGCCGGTATTCTTGGATCCCTCCCCAACCATGGGATTATCGCCGGTTAAGGGAATGCTAAACCCGATCTTGATGGTCTGTTCCCTGGGGCCGCAGCCGGTAAAACCGGCGGCCAGAGCCAGGGCACAAAACACGATGATCGTCCTCAGGAGTATCTCCTTTTTCATATCCTTCCTCCAAAACGAAAGTGTTTACGTTACTATTATCAAAACGCCAAAAAATGTCAAGTATATTTATGCATTTTCTTTGCATTTTTTGAGAATAAAATGTATAAACATGCAAAGACCGGCTCCGGCAAACCACCCGGATAAGCGGATTGTTGAGCCGGATATACGGCGTATATATCTGGGTATATGGGGCGTTATGCGACATAAAAATTGAAATTTATGAGTGCGCCGCGTCCGTGCGGCGCGAAAACACTTTACAAAAGATAAAAATTATGTTTTAATATAAATACCATAACTTAATGGAGGCTAAAATAATGGAAATATATTGTATTGGACTTTTTGTAAACAATATGGAAAAAATGGTAAAATTTTATCGGGATATTATTGGATTTGAAACAAATTGGAATGGAGATGCTAATGCGGAATTTAAGGCTGGAAACTGCCGTTTAATAATGTTTGGCAGAAATGATTTTGAAAAGATGGTTTCTAAAGAATTTAATTATCCAAAAGGCTTAAATGGGACAATGGAAATAGCCTTTAATTTAAAAAATTATAGTGAAGTTGATAAAGAATATAAACGCCTTGTTGATTTAGGCGTTGAAAGTGTTTTCCCTCCGGCAACAATGCCTTGGGGACAGCGGACTTGTTATGTGGCTGATCCGGAAGAAAATTTATTGGAAATTGGTTCATTTGGAGCATAAAATGGCAAGTGATTTAGATTATGTTCAATATGTTATTGACCAAATAAAAACCAGTGGAACAATAACGTATAAAAAAATGTTTGGGGAATATTTAATATATTTGAATAAAAAACCAATTGTAATGGTTTGTGATAATACAGCATTTGTAAAAATGCTTGATTGTATAAAACCATTAATGGAAAATGTGGAAACAGGTTTTCCATATGAAGGGGCAAAAGAGCATTATATTGTAAATGTTGACGACAGTGAATATTTAAGTAATGTAGCCATAGTATTGGAAAAGAATGTATCAATACCAAAAAAGAAATAAAAGCCCGCCGTGCCGTCCATGGCACGGCGCTTCGTAGCAATTTTTACGTCGCATAACAGGACTGTTTACGCTTCGCCGCCAGTAGGCGGCTCGGCCTCC
>JAISAN010000253.1 GCA_031266635.1 Treponema sp.
TACGCGAGAGTGGTGAAATTGGTAGACACGCCAGACTTAGGATCTGGTGCCTTTGGCGTGGGGGTTCAAGTCCCTTCTCTCGCACGAAGTAAGAAAGAAGGGACTTGAACGGTTCAGCCCGCCTCCCTAGATGCCGCGAAAGCGGCTTCCTTAAAAGGGAGGAAAAGGCGCCAGGGATGGTGCCGTCAGGGCTGAACCGCGGGCCGGAAGTCCGAAGCAGGACGCTGAGGGCTGGAGGCCAAGTCCCTTCTCTCGCACGAAGTAAGAATGGCGGCTATCATACATCAAAGAGGATAAATGTGACGGTATCGAAAGAAATTACCCCCCAGGAACATTCAAGTGTTAAACTGACTCTGACAGTTGGAAAGGATGATGTCCGCTCCGAATACGATGGAATTTTGGGGAAATACGGCAAAAACCTGCAAATTCCCGGTTTCAGGAAGGGAAAAGCCCCCCGGGAAATACTGATACGGAAATTCGGGAATATGCTCAAGGACGAAACCCTGGAAACTATCCTTGAAAAATCAATAACCGAAGTATTTGAAGATGAAAGCCTTGGCAGAGCGGAGCGCCCCCTCCCCTATTCCACCCCCCAGATGCAGGATAAACCGCGGTTCGACCTGGAGCAGGATCTGACTTTTTCCGTGGTTTATGACGTATTACCCAAAGTCGCCGTGGGCCAATGGAAGGGGCTTGAGGCGGAAATCCCCGATGTGGGCGTGGAGGACGGGGACCTTGCCCGGGAGCTGGAGGAAATCCGGGACCGGAATGCCTTTGTTCTGGACCGGGACGAGGGGGCGGCGGCGGAAAAGGACAATGTCGTTACCGTAGATTACTGCGAAACCGGCGAAGATGCCGGGGTAATTCCGGGAACCGAGCGGCAGGATTTTGTTTTTACCCTGGGTTCAGCGTACAATATCTACAAATTTGACGATGAAATCATGGGGATGAAGAAGGGTGAAACGAGGGATATTGAAAAAACGTACCCCGCGGATTTTTCCGATACCGAACTGGCGGGAAAAACAAAAAAAATCCGGGTTACCCTGACGGCCCTCAAAGAGAAAAAGCTCCCCGAACTGGATGACGATCTGGCCCAGGATGTGGATGAAAAATTCCGGACCCTGGACGATTTAAAAAACAGCATCCGGGAACGGCTGGAAAAAAATCTGGGAAAACAGCTCCGGAGCATTAAAGTCAGCAATATTCTGGAAAAAATCATGGAAAATACCTCCATAGATATACCCGAATCAATGATCCGTATCGAATTGGAATCCCGGTGGCGGAATCTTGCCCGCCGTTTCGGCGCTTCGGTGGAAGATGTGGTCAAAATGATGGAAAAATCCGGCAAAAAACTGGAAGAAATCCAGGATGAATGGCGGCCCAGCGCGGTAAAAGCCCTCCACTCCCGGCTTATTGTGGAAACCCTGATTGAAGAGCAGGGGATGAGCGCCTCGGACGAGGAAATGGAAAAGGAACTGGAAACCATCGCGGAGGAATCGGGAAACACCCTCGAGGAAGTCAAAAAATACTACGCGGAGGAAAATATGCGGGAATACATCCGGGAAGACATCAAAGAACAGAAGTTATTCGACATTTTATTGGCGGAAAATACGATAAAACTGGGGGAAAAAACGAATTATCTGGATATTATGGGAAATAATGGTTAGATTTAATTGTATGGAAAAAAAGCGAGCGGACAAATGAGCAACCTGGTTCCTTATGTCATTGAACAGAGTGGAAATGGCGAACGTTCCTATGACATTTACTCCCGGCTTCTGAAAGACCGGATCGTGTTTCTTGACGGGGAAATTAATGATCTGGGCGCGGATCTTGTGGTAGCCCAGCTTCTGTTTCTCGATGGCCAGGATACGGACAAGGATATTAACCTCTATATCAACTCCCCCGGCGGATCAGTTACCGCGGGGCTGGCGATTTACGACACCATACAGCACGTCAAGTCCGATGTCCAAACCATCTGCCTGGGGCAGGCCGCCAGCATGGCCGCTTTGATCCTTAGCTCCGGGACGCCGGGAAAGCGGATGGTCCTCCCCTCCTCCCGTGTATTGATTCATCAGCCCTGGGGAGGCGCCCAGGGACAGGCCCGGGATATTGGTATCCAGTCCAGGGAGATTATCCGCTTGAAAAAACTCACTATCGAGTATTTCGCGAAACATACGGGTAAAGATATTGAACGGATTGCCGTTGATATGGAAAGGGACTTTTATATGTCTGCTGTTGACGCGGTCAACTACGGGGCCGCTGATTCGATCTTAACGAGGGAAAAACATGGGACGGCTTCGTAACGGCTCAGGTGGATTTGAGCGTTCCTGCTCTTTTTGCGGCAAAAGCGCCGATATGGCCCGCAGGCTTATCGCGGGACCGAATGATGTGTTTATCTGCGATGACTGCGTGGAGGTCTGCCGGAAGATTCTTTCCGATGAGGATCACGACCTGTCTACCCAGTTTACCGGGGACATTCCCACTCCCAAGGAACTCAAGAGCTATCTGGATCTCTATATTATTGGTCAGGATGACGCAAAAAAGGCCCTGTCCGTGGCGGTTTATAATCATTATAAACGGATAGCCAACCCCGCCAAGGGGCCGGATGATGTGGAAATTGAAAAATCCAATGTCCTCCTCATTGGGCCCACGGGAACAGGAAAGACCCTTTTGGCAAAAACCCTGGCAAAAAAGCTGCGGGTCCCCTTTGCCATTGTGGACGCCACCACCCTTACCGAAGCGGGTTATGTAGGGGAAGATGTGGAGAATATCCTCCTTAAATTGATCCAGAGCGCGGGGAGCAATATCGCCGCCGCCGAGCGGGGGATTGTTTATATCGACGAAATCGACAAGATCGCCCGGAAGGGAGAAAATGTCTCCATCACCCGGGATGTGTCCGGCGAAGGGGTTCAGCAGGCCCTGTTAAAAATAATCGAGGGAACCATCGCCTCCGTACCTCCCCAGGGCGGACGGAAACATCCCAATCAGGAGATGATCCGTATTGATACCACCAACATCCTCTTTATCTGCGGGGGGGCCTTTGTGGGGCTGGATAAATTCATCGAACAGCGGGTGGTTCAGCACCCTATGGGATTCGGCGCGGATGTACAAAACCGGAGCCAAAAAAACCTCAGGGAACTGTACGATGCTTTGCATCCCGATGATCTGATCCGTTTTGGCATGATCCCCGAATTTATCGGCCGGCTTCCTATCACCGTAAGCCTTGAGGAACTCCGGCGGGAAGACCTTAGACGGATCATCACCGAGCCGCGGAACGCTATTGTCAAGCAGTACCAGGCGTCTTTGGCCATAGACAGCGTGAAGCTGGAATTTACCGAAGGGGCCATCAATGCCATTGCGGACATGGCGATCCGGCGGAAAACCGGCGCCAGGGGGCTGCGGGCCATCGTCGAGCGGCTTATGACCGATATTATGTTTGAAATCCCCTCCATGGAGGGAGACAAGCAGGTTATTATTACCCAGGACGTGGTAGAGAAATCCGAATCCCCTGAAATTCATCCCCTCCAGAAAAGCGCATGAAACGCGGGGGCGTTTCAAAAAATGAAAGGGTTGTAAAATTTCTGGAGGCCCTGCGGAACGCGGCCCTCCGGCGGGAGAACAGGCCCGAAAAACTAAGCGTTGAAGAATTTGCCCTCCTCCCCCTCCGGGAACTGGTGTTATTTCCCAATACGATGGTTCCCCTGTTCATTACCTACGAGGCGGGAATCAGCGCGGTTAAAGAGGCGCTGCGGAGGGATAACCGGCTGTTCGCGGCCTGCGTCCGGAGCCGGGAGAGCGGCGAAACCTGGCCCACAGGAACGGTAGTCCGGATCATCCAGCATCTGCGGCTCCCGGACAACACCTTCCGGGTGGTCCTCCAGGGCGAATACCGGGGAACCATCAGTACCGTTGTTTCCGGCGGGAATTATACCATTGTCCGGGTTGAGCCGCTTAAAACGGCGGGTCTTTTGGACTTCCAGGATCCCGAAGATATTGCCCTGACGCGGACGGTGCAAAAATCCTTTGCCCAGTACGCGGAACTTTCCAAAAAAATCGGTACCGACACGCTGACGGCGGTGGAAAAAACCGATAACCCCGAACGGATTGCCAATCTGATCAGTAATTCCATAGCCCTCAAGGCTGAAAAAAAAGTAGCCCTCCTGGAGGTTCCGAAGATCCGGCAGCGGCTTGAAAAAATTCTGGAAACCCTGGAAACGGAAAATCAAATTTTCGGCATCCAGAAAACCATCTCCGGCAAGGTGAAAAACCGGATGGACAAGACCCAGCGGGAATACATTCTTCACGAACAGCTTAGGGAAATAAACAAGGAACTGGGGAAAGACGCCGCCGAGGATGAATTTGCCGACCTTGAAAAGGCCATTACGGAAAAAAACCCCGGCGAGGAGGTACTGTTAAAGGCCCGGAAGGAACTGACCCGGCTCCGCAGGCTCCAGCCTTTTACCCCGGAGGCAGGGGTTCTCCGAACCTATCTGGAATGGATTGCCGACCTTCCCTGGAGTGATTATTCGGTCGACGCCGGCGCGGATTCAGGAGATGTGGCGGCGGCGGAACGGATCCTCAATGAGGATCATTTCAACATGAAGAAGGCCAAGGAACGGGTTCTGGAATTTATCGCCGTCCGGCAGTTGTCGGTGAATACCGCGCGGGAAACCGTTCCGGCCACAGAGGGAATGGTGTCCGCGGAGGAAACGGCGCCCGCGGAGGGGCCGGAGAAAATGGCGATCCGGGGACCGATCCTCTGTTTTGTAGGCCCGCCGGGAACGGGAAAAACCAGTCTGGGAAAATCCGTGGCCCGTGCTTTGGGGCGGCGTTTTGTGCGGATCTCGCTGGGGGGCGTCCGGGACGAGGCGGAGATCCGGGGGCACCGGAAAACGTATGTGGGAGCCCTGCCGGGGAAGATTATCCAGTCCATGCGGAAAGCGGGCACGGTAAATCCCGTGTTTCTCCTGGACGAGATTGATAAGCTTTCCAGCGATTTCCGGGGAGACCCGGCCTCGGCCCTGCTGGAGGTTCTTGACCCGGAACAAAATTCCACCTTTACCGATCATTATCTGGAAGTACCCTACGATCTTTCAAAGGTACTGTTTATCACCACCGCGAATTCTCTTTATTCCATCCCCTATCCCCTTTTGGACCGGATGGAAATTATCGAAATTCCCGGATACGGAGAAAACGAAAAACTCGCCATTGCCAAACAGTTTCTGGTTCCCAAGGAGCTGCGGGAAAACAGCCTGGGGGCGGCGAAAATCGTGTTTAGGGACGAGACTATCCGGGCGATTATCCGCCACTGGACTATGGAGTCCGGGGTCCGGGGGCTTGAACGGGAAATAGCCCGCTGCGTCAGGCGGATCGCCCGGGAGGCGGTTAACCGGGAATACGGAAAAAATCCGAAAAAACCCATACAATCCTTCAAAAAAAATGTCAGCCCCGAAGACCTGGAAAAACTCCTGGGCCGGTGGAAATACAAAAAAGACGTGGTGTTTTCCGAAGCCCGGATCGGGGTCTGTTACGGCCTGGCCTGGACCGAAACAGGGGGCGCCATGCTGCCGGTAGAAACCACCCGTTTTAACGGCAGCGGGGAATATATCATCACCGGAAACCTGGGGAATGTGATGAAGGAAAGCGCCCGGATCGCCCTGTCCTACCTCCGCAGTGTGCAGGACAGGTACTGTTTTCTTGTAAAAGATATGGGCAATACCGATTTTCACATCCATGTTCCCGAGGGGGCTATCCCCAAAGACGGTCCTTCCGCGGGCGTCACCCTGGCGGCCTCACTCCTTTCAAGCCTCTGCCAAAAGCCTCCCCGGTCCGGCGTCGCCATGACCGGGGAACTGACCCTCACCGGCCGTATTCTCCCCATCGGCGGCCTCAAGGAAAAACTGCTCGCCGCGGTGAGAAACGGTATGGACAAGGTACTCCTCCCCAAGGACAACCGGGATGACTGGGAAGAACTGGACAGGGATATTCGGGAAGCCATTAGCGTGGAATTTGTGGAAACCGCGCATGAGGCCTTTCGTATTCTCTTTGACCAGGGGATAGAGAGAAAAGAAAAAAAGCGGAAGACCACCGCGGCCAAAAAACCGGCAAAAAAAATCCGCTGAGGCCGCTTCTATTTAAAGTCTGTCCATAATGTAGACACATTAAAGTAACCGGCTTTGTGGACAGACCCTATTTATCGCCGGTTTCCTGAATTATCTGCAGGGTCCGCTTCGCGCAACGATCCCAGGAAAAAGACTGAACCCTCTCAAGCCCCAAACGGCGGCACTCGCGGTAGAGTTCCCGGTTGGAAGTGAGGGTAACCATTCGGTCCGCCATGTCCTCAACATCCACCGGGTCAAAATACAGGGCCGCGTTATCCGCGGTTTCCGGGAGGGACGCCGCCCTGGCGCAGGCCACCGGTACGCCCGACGCCATCGCCTCCAGTACCCCCATGCCAAAACCCTCATACATTGAGGGGAACACCGCGAAATCCGCGCCGGAGTACAATTCCGGAAGGTTTTTCAGCGGAAAATGGCCGGTGAAAAAAATATCGTTCCGCCAGGGAGAAGCGGCGGCGGCGGCTTTGATCTTTTCCGCTCCCTGGCTGTCGACCCCCGCAAGAACCAACCGGTGGGGATGTTTGGTTCGTTCTTTGAAAATGCCAAAAGCCGCAATGAGACGGATATGGTTCTTCACCGGAAAATCTATCCGGGAGACATAGAGGATATAGGGCCGGCGAAAACTGAAGGGCTGGATCAGCACCACGCTCTCCTCGTTCCGGGGCCGGGGATAAAAGGCGGTATGGTCTATTCCGTTGGGAACCACTTCAATAAGGGATTCCTTTACATGGGCCCGTTCCGTCAGTTCCTGTTTTACCCATTGGCTTACGGCGATAATCCGGTCCAGCCGCCGGAGGGAATTGGGAAGTACCATGCGGATTACCGCCCCCAGGTGTTCCCGTGTTTTCCGGGTTCCCCAATAGGCGGCCATATCGTGAACAACCCCAATGGTGGGACAGGGTGAATCCCAGGGCGGCAGTTTGTGGGCCGCGGGGAAAAAACAGGCGTCGTATGACCGGTTCCCGGCAAACTGGGGATACTTAAAAACATGCCAGAGGGAATTGGCGGTCCGTCCCGCCACGGAACACTGGGGAATAAATTCCAGGCCCGGCGCACATTCGCTGTAGGCAAAACGGTCAAAATCCCAGCCAAAAAGTTCATAATGTTCGCCGGACGGAGGTATCCGTTTCAGAAATTGTGTTACATAAACACCCACCCCCGACTTTCCGCCGTCGCAGGCAAAGGTGTCTATTCCTATCTTCATGAATACCTCCGAAAACTTTGGAGTTACAGCATATCAGGTGAAAGAACCTGGGGCAATACGCAAATTTTACCAAATCCGCGG
>JAISAN010000265.1 GCA_031266635.1 Treponema sp.
GTAGGAGCGGGGGTCTGGGGCGGTACTTCGGCATGGTATAATCCCTATCCTGAGATGCCGGACATTGTAGTCCCCGGCCTGCCCAAGGATATTACCGTAGCGGCGGTCGGCGCGCCGGCGAATGCGTTGATCAGGTACGGTACTGCCAGCATCAAGTCAACGACCGGTAATGACCGGCCGAATCTGGATAGAACAAATCAGACCTACCCCACCGGCGTTACTTTCGCAAGCTTTGATAACGGCTGGTGGATCTGCGTGGAAGTTGTCTCCCCTGATATGACCTCTATCAGTACCTATGCCTTCCATGTGATCAGCAGCGCCACGAACGACAACACCGCTATTACCGGCGTGAATATTGACACAGGGGTAGCGGCTCCCCGTATTCCAACCCCCGCCCTGTATGTTTCCGGCAATACCGGGAATCCCTGGGTGGGTTTGGTAGCGGGCCTTGATACCGCCGATGTGGTGTTGACCGGGCTTCCCAAAGATATTACGGTCAATGTTCCTGCTAGTGCCATTCCCGCCGGGGCCCGGGTGCTTTACGGTTCCACCGCGGCCAATAACCAGCAGCCCAACAACTGGAACACCCACGGGCAGTTGACCAATATCAGCGCGGGTATGTATGTGGTTGTCCAGGTTGTTTCCGAACATGGCGACCGGGCGTTCTACCGGTTCCGGATAACCGCCGGCTCCGGCGCCGATACGACCCTGAGCGGAGTTACGATTAATGGCGCGGCCCAGACCCCCGGTAATCCCGGAACCACCTGGAATGCCGCCCTTGCGACCCCGCTTGTACCGGTTGCCAATTTCTCCTCAAGTGTTACCATCGCGGCTACTGCCGCTGCGGGGGCCACGGTAAGCTATGGGACCAGCGCGGCTAACGCCACCGCACCCGGCGCGTGGGTATCTTCCGGAACATTTACCAATGTGGCGCCGGGAACCTTTATCGGTGTGCGGATTGTTGCCGCCGACGGGGTAACTACCGCCCTCTACCGGTTCAGGCTGGTGAACGGCACGGGGAATACGGCAACCTTGAGCGGCGCCACCATTGGCGGTGTTTCTGCTACGCTTGCGGCGAATGGTACTTCCTTTGCCAATGCGGTACTCAGCCCGGTCAGTCTGAACAGGGCGGCCCTGCTGAACCCGCTTACCGTTTCAGCGGCAGGGAGCGGGAAAGTAACGATCCGGTATGGCACCAGTGGGGCTACCGGTACGGCGCCCACCATCTGGAGTACGGATTCCACGGCTTCATTCGATAATGTGGCGGCGGGAGCGTTTATCGGCGTAGAAGTTACGTCCGAGGATTTCTCCACGGTACGGTTCTATAAGTTCCAGGTAAATTTGCAGTAAAAAACATGGCGCCCGGCCGCGGAAAACGCGGCCGGGATTTCATCTGAATCTATTATTTGGAGGATGTAAGTATGTTGAGAAATTGTTTTAAGATTGCGTTTGCCCTGTTAGCGGCTTTCGCGGTCCTTTTATTCGCTGCCTGTCCCTCGCCGGAAGACCCTCTGCCGTCCGGTATTTATACCCCCGGACCCGGCGGTCCCGGCGGCGCGGCCGGCGGCGCGTCCCTTTCAGTAGGGATAGCCGATGACGCGTGGAAGAGCGACTCCTACAACGCCAATTGGGGCGTGTGGCCCAATGTTACTTCGGACCGGATTCTCACCTTTGATGATATGCCGCCGGTATCTTACTGGAATGCCAAAGGGCATAACCACGCTTATGCGGATCCCTTCCACTTTGCCAATGGAAACAAGGTAACCGGTGTTAAAGACTGGGAGACCCGGCGCCAGGAAATTTCCCGGATCATGCAGTACTACGAATACGGCATTATGCCTTCCATGGCCCCGGATGTTATTGACATTAGCTATGTCAATACCGGCGTAGCCACCACCGCCTTTACGGTCCGCCACATCGAAAGCGGCAGAACCTTTAGCTTCACCATCACCGGGACGCTGCCGACGGGGGCGGAATCCTTGATCGGGAAACGCTCCCTGGGGCTGACCGCGGGGTTCAATGTGTCCACCACCCACGGTATAGGGTATTGTAACTATTCCACCGGGACTTTTGCCAGCGAGAGTAACGGTTCCGGCGCGGTGCCCACTTTGTATGGCCTGGACTTCCTGGATCCCAGTTCGCCTTCGGCCAACGTATCATACGCCTGGGGTATGAGCATCATCATTACCGCCCTGGAATGGAGCCCTGAAGAAGCGGGAGTAGAAACGCCTGAGGAACTGCCCTTCCGGGGTTATTTCGCCGCGGATAAGGTCGGATATACCGGGTACTCCCGGGGCGGCAAGGCGGCGGAATGTATCGCCGCCTTTACGGAAGGCAGAAAAGGCACCCGGCTGTCTTTCGTGGCTATCGGCTCCGCCGGTTCCGGCGGTCCCGCCTTGGAACGGTATATCACCCCTGCGGGTTACCGGCCCGGCGGCGTCTGGTCGGACCCGCTTCCCCTTGACAGTGAAGGCGTTCAGGCTTTTGGTTCCTTTGTCGGCAAGCCCTGGTATCTGCTCAAAATAAACGACTACCGCAGCGCCACCAGGGACAATGTGGCCTACAAAGCGGTCCGGGGTTTCCCTCCCTACAACGAACCCTACACCCGGGAAGAAATCGCCTTTAACCAGATAAAGGTTGTCCAGTCTAACGCGTGGTCGGGAATCCAGAGCCTTTCCGAAGGCCGCCGGGAAACCCCCGGATGGTTCAGCGTCCGGTTCAGGGAATTTCTCGATCTGCATCCGAACCTGGATATTGACTATGTTGCTACCGGGAATCCCAACGGCAAGTGGGGGATCATCTGTACCACCCCCTTTGACCAGCACTTCCTTTCCCTGTTGATTCCCCCCATGGGCGTCCACTTGAACGATGGTTTCCGGGTACCCCGGAACAACATCGAATCCCAGTTCGCCAACTGGGTTATTATGGACGAGATTTACAAGATGTACGCCGAAGAAGCGGAAGCGGGGAACCAGAAACTCCTGGCTATGGTCAACGGCGATCCCGACCTGTTTATCTGGCGGAATACCATCAAGATTTACGATCAGACCCACGGCCCCACTGCCGAGGCGCAGGATTACGGCGATGTGATGAAGGCTCAGCTTGAGTATTATATACCCGGCAGTTATCCGCTTTCGCCAACCACTGACCCGGCCTCATCGAAATTCCGGGATCCTCCCTTCCCCGTTGATGATCCTATCAGCCGCTTTGACTACTACCGTATGGACTGGGGCAGGCCGGGCCATCCCACCATTGCCGAACGGGTCCGCAAGTGGATTCCTACCGCGAACGGTGGAAGCGCCGCTTCCCCGAGAAAGGCCATGGACTGGCGCGGGCTTGTTGACGATCCGGAACCGCTGAATTAATGGTTCCCGGTTATTGGAAATAACAAAATAAGCAGACGGAGGGTCATGTATTGTATGATACATGACCCTCTTATCTTATAGATATACGGAGGTTCTACTATGCAGGTGAAGAAAATTGTTCTGGCTTTGTTTGTTTTGGCCGCGGTATGTACCGCAGCGGGCGCACAGATTACCTTTGGTTCCTGGGGCCGGGCGGTAATAACGCCCCTGACGTTTATGGGCGATCATTCGGCGGTATCTGCCGCTACCTCCACCTGGGGCGATGTACCGCGGGTAGGTTTTTCCGCCAATGGGACCGCTCCCAGCGAAAATATCGGGTTTAATATCGATTTTGACTTCGGCGTGGACGTAAATACCGGGAATGTTGCCATTATCGGCGATAACGCCAAAACCTGGGTAAAACCCCTGGGGCTGGTCCTGCCTGAACGTTTTAATATGCTCAAGCTTACCGCCGGGTTTTTCAAGGAAGATGATTTCCGCGGCAGGATAGCTCCCTCCGAATTCGGTTCCTGGCTTTTATATAACGGCGCGAAAAACGAAGACAATATTTTTTCCCGGTTCGACGCTTCCGCCGGCGCCCATTTCAAACTGGAACCCCTTATGTGGCTGGAATCGGACTGGGACGGCCTGGTTATTGAGGGAGCCTTTGGTTCCAATAGGCCGCTGGCCGCGGCCAATAAAATTCGGGCCATTTATAATCTGTTGAATAATGAAGACAATAATACCACCGGCGTAACTTATCCCCGCAGCGAAGCGGAGGATACGGGTTCCCGGACGGTTTCCGTTGCCGATGTATACAAAGCCATGCAAATCGCCCTGGCTTACCGGATTCCCAATGTGGGGCTGGCCCGCGTTCAGTTTATCGGAAACAACCGGGAAGTGTTTAGATGGGGTGAAAGTTCCGGTTCAGCCAGTATCGTGGACATACAGCGGCAGTTGATGATCGGTCTTAACAAGACCATCCCCGATGCCGACGTTATCGAAGCCGCCTTTCTGTACGATGGCTCCGAAGAGCTTGTGATAGACTTTGGCGTCAAGATTCCCCTGGAATACAAAACAAAAGCGGAATTTACCATTTATCCCCGGGTTATAGGTTCCGACAATAACCCCTACGATCTTATTGAAAATCTGAACCGCGAAGAAGCCATCGTCCAGCGGCCCTATGTATTTGCCCTGGGCGTCAGGTGGACTCCCGCTTTTCTGAATGCCTTAAGCCTTACCGTCCGGGCGGACCTTTCCCTGGGCGGGTCCATAAAAAAGACCGGCCAGCTTGAAGTAACCAACGGCATGGCCTTGAACGCCTGGCTTATGCCGTCCTTCCGGGTAGGGGCTAACGTTATTCTGGGACTTGATGTGGGCATTGATCTCCATGGAGAAGATACGATAAAGCGGACAGGTCTGCCCGAAATTCCCGCCTGGACCGAGGTAAGTAAATACACCGACTTTGGCATAGGGCCCTGGATTGAGCTGGGCGTGGGAGGCGGCAGGGTCCGCACTGGGGTTATCGTGATGATCCCCGAACGGGCGCGCTATGTATACAACGAAAATTCGAATGCCTACCGGAACAGCCCGATACTGACCGGCGATCCGGTAATTTCCGTTCCCATCTCTTTTACCTACAGTTTCTAGGACGAAAGGGGAGCATAGTATGAAAAAGTTCCGATTATTACTGATTCTCGGGGGGGCACTGATTGCGCTGTTGCTTACCAACTGCCCTGGTGTAGTCCTCCCCGAAGTCGATTCAAGACCCATATACGCGGTTGCCATTGGCGCTGTTGAACATGGTCAAGTCCGGTTGAGTCAGTGGCAAGCCAACGAGGGGGAGTGGATCATCGTGTATATGTATCCCGATCCGGGATACCGCTTAAACCCCGATCCCGATCCGACCCTCCACAACCGGGATTACCGGTATTCCTATATCGATACCACCTCCGGGCAGCGGGTTGTTCAGACCTCCCAAATCAGAAAGGTCTCTTCGTATCAGTTCCCCATGCCCGCCGGTGATGTTGAAATATCGGTCAAATTTGAAGAGGCGCCCCCTGGCGTTTACGCAGTGTCGGTTGATCCAAACATCGTCCATGGGGAAATTTTAACGGACCCCACAGGTTACTCCGCCGGTTCCGAAGTGACCCTTACGGTGATCCCCGAATCCGGCTATGGGCTGGCCAGCGGGAGCCTGGTAGTAAGCGGCCTTGGTTCCCTGAACGACGCGCCGCCTTATAAGTTCACTATTACCGGACATGCCACGGTTACCGCCCGGTTTGAACAAAAGAGCGCGGAGGGCCTGAGGCAGGACGGCTGGAATGCGTTATCCGCCGGTGAATACGATGCCGCAATGGTGTTTTATGAAGCCGCCTATCAGCAGAATCCATCGGATCCGGAAGCCATTGTCTATTCTTCCCTGGGGAAACTGGGATCCCTTCTGCTGAACCGCGATGTCCGGACCCTTCTTTCCTCGTTTGATTTTTCGATTATCCCCTCCACCCTGAAAGACTGGATCTGCGACAAGGACTGGACCGGCGTGGAAGACGACCGGTGGTATGAAACCTATGCGGGCATATATTTTGATCCCTCTGACGGGACTCCCTATGTGTATTATGATGAAGACGCGACGTTACCAAAACTGGCTACGAATATGCAGGGTTTTCCGGGAGGTTTCCTCAATTTCCAGATTGTCCATAAATTTGGATACCTGAGTCCGCCATCGCGGATTATATGGCCCAATCTGCTTTTTTGGGCGCTGATAACCAACAACCGGGACGGATTTAACAACCGCCTGGATGACATACTGAAATATGCCTTTGGGGACGAGTTCGAAGAAGCCGCTTCGCGGGTTGCCAAACTGTCTTACGACGGCCCGCCGGTATTGCTGAATGACCGGCTCAAGGAACGTTTCGATCTGGATGACTTCTATGGTTCCGAGCCTACCAATATCGGCAAGGCCGAAATGGAAATGATCTTCGCCGGTCTGCGGGCCATAAAAGCCTCGGTTGAATTTCTTTCTTCCTATGACTGGGATATCCAACTGCGGACATGGCTTTTGAATGAGATAGAGCCCGGATGGGGTCTGGAAGGGATTCTGGAACGGATGTTCAACATGGCTATAAACAGGGAAGAAAGCAAGCCTTTCTGGAGGGAGTCCATTGATGTGGCCAGAATTTTACCCCTGAAAAACAACTTCTTGAAAATCAGGAACCGGTCCGCTATGGTGAAAGCCCGGACAGATTTTACCAACGCGGTAAACGCGGCGCAGACAGCGGTGGAGTATTATTTTAGTTCCAACAACCATCTTTCCAATACAGCCAAAGCCAATTTGAACACCAAATACCTCTGGGCCCGGGGGGCGGTGAATCAGGCGAAAGCCGCCTTTGACGGTGGGGGAATCTTCTATTTCCCCAAAACCCTCCCCAAAACCGATGCGGAAAAACTGGCGGCCGTGGCCTGGCCTGATGGAACCGGGGATGTGTATCTGGGTAATGCAAAAAACCGGGTGTATGGTATCAACATAGACGAGTTCTTGACTCCCGGAAAGTTTACTTTGCCCAATTTATTAACCACCACCGCGGCCGGGACCATACCGGTAATGTACCGGCTGAAATGGCATGAAGACGCGGAACACCATATCGTGTTTGACGAGGGAGGAGTACCGGTTGACGCGGAAGATACGGTTTATGGTCCAACATCCGCGGAATCTATCGTAGGTTTTGATAGTCCCAGAAATGATCCTGAAGCGCGCCCGCCGGTTGTCAGGCCCGCGGACTGGGATCTGGGACCCTACGGTATCTTTTCCTTTGAGATTAATACCGCTAATCTCAAGCGGATTTTCCCCAAAGGGTTCCAGCAGCACGGCGACACAGCTTTCTTGCATGATGTGTTTTCCACAATACCCATTTGGCCTTGGGCGGAAACTTACCTGGATGGAATGAGTCCCGCCGCTAAACAACTGTATCAGTACTATAATATGAGGTAGAAACGATATAGTTGTTGTTTGGGCCGATTAAACCACAGGGCTGTCCGGAATTAACGGACAGCCCTTTTTTTGAGCGCCGGCAGGTAGGTGGAAGAAACGGAAATAGGGGGTTCATTTTTTCCCCAGCCCCAGGTAATAGGTCTCAAAAGATTCCCGGCGGCAGGCCTGGGGTTTGAAACTTTTACCCGTATCAAAGAGTTGCCGGATTTTTTTTAATAATTCTTGGGCGTCTCCCCCCTGGAATACTTTAATAACCAGGGCGCCTCCGTGTTCCAGGGAGCTTGCCGCGTAAGCCAGCGCCGTTTCCGCCAGGTCCAGGGACCGGAGGGTGTCCACCGAACGGTTTCCCGTGGTAGCCGGCGCCGCGTCGCTCAGTACAAGAGAAAAGGGGCCCCGGGCCAGGATAAGCTCCCGGATTTCCGCACTGGTCATGTCCCCCTGGATAAAGGAAAAGTTGTCTCCCTTGAAAAGGCCCTGGCCGTATTGTGCGGAAAGGGGCGATAAATCGACGGCGGTAAGAGAATTCGCGGCGGGGCTGTTTTTTTTTGCGGCGAATTTTCTCAGAACGTAGAGGCTCCAGCTTCCCGGCGCGGCCCCCAGATCCAGAACCCGGAAACCGTTGCGGCCCGGTTTTCCCAGAAGGCCGAATTTTTCATCCATCTCCTTGAGTTTATACACCGAACGGGCGGGGTACGATTCCTGTTGGGCCTTGAGAGACCAAAAATCCGGTTTTTTATAATCCGCCATAACATGATCCTTTGGGGGCTTCCATCCGGGCTTCCAGCTCGGATAAAATTACTTATGAATGAGGAGTATACCCGCAGGATAGAAAAAATTGAAGCTGTACTGGATCAATGGCTCCCCCCTGTTCCCAATGCTTCCTGGGCGCGGATGGTTTTTCCCGGCCTTAGGGATATGGTTCAGGACGAACTGCTTGGCTCTCTGACCCGGCCGGGCAGGGACCTTCTCTCCCGGGGGGGGAAACGCTGGCGGCCTCTGCTGATGACCCTGGTGTGCGAAAGCCTGGGAGGCGGGGAAGCGGCCCTGCCTCTTGCCCCCCTGGTTGAATTCTCGCATAACGCCAGCCTTATCCATGACGATATTGAAGATAATTCCGATGAACGCCGGGGTAAGCCCGCGGCGCATATCCTTTACGGTGTGGATGCCGCCATAAACGGGGGATGTTTCCTTTATTTCCTCCCCCTGCGGTGTATTGAATCCTGGGGGGAAGGGCTGGCCGGGGACTTTCCTCCCGAGGTTCTGGCGGAGCGAAAGAACCGGCTCTACGCCCTCTGGGGGGAGTATATGCGGAAACTCCACCTGGGGCAGGCTATGGATATTCACTGGCACCGGGATTTTACTTCCCTCCCCGGCCTTGATGAATACCGGATCATGTGCCGCCTCAAGACCGGATGCCTTGCCCGGTTTGCCGCGGTTCTGGGCGTCAAGGCCGCGGGGGCCGGGCTGGAGACCGAAGAAGAACGGCTGGGGAAGGCGGCGGAAAATTTTGGGGTTGGTTTCCAGATTCTGGATGATGTAAAAAACCTGACCACCGGAATTCCGGGCAAAAAACGGGGGGATGATGTGGTGGAGGGGAAAAAAAGCCTCCCCGTTTTATTATATCTGCACCGCCGGCCGGAACGCCGGGAATTTGCCGCCCGTTGTTTCGCCGCGGCCCGTGACGGGGGAACCGGCGCCCCCGAGGTAGAAGCCCTGATCGGAGAGCTTGAAGCCGCCGGAGTACTGGAAGAAGCCGGAGAACAGGGGCTTTCTCTGATTAAAGAAGCCGGGGAAGAATTTTCCGTTTTCCCGGCCGGCGGCAAAGAGGTGAATTTGCTTGCGGGTCTTACCGGGCTGTTAAGTTAAGGCTTCAAGTGACGGAATTGCTGATGTTTATAAATTCCAGATTGTCAAATACCAAAAACCGGTATAAAATAGAGATGGTTTCAAAATCATCGCCTTTTTGGACTACCGGATTTTGAAACGGCTTCAGCTTATTTTCAGAATAACCGATCTTGAAATAAGATCTATTTTTAAAATTCGGAGTTTGCCGTGTGGGAACATTTTTCACCGGAACAGCTAGTACGGAAGGGCAGGATTTTCATTCGCAGTGGGGGTCTAATACCGCGCGGCAAAGTAGTTGCTTACGCAACACTAAGGGCGCGCTTGTTGATCAGGCTGGTCCTGGTTTTTTGCCTGGTTTATTTTGCAGCATCCCTCAGCATTTCCCCGCCCCTCCGGCAGGCCGGTAAAAAAGAAAACACCGGTTTTGAAATTGGCATGGGCGGCGGCGGGTATCCTGAACATACTATTTCCGAAACGGATATTTTATCCCTTTCCCCGGAGGGGGAGTCCTCAATTTCCGGTATTCTTGAACCGGAAGTTTTTTCCAAACCCCGGATCCTGCTGTACGATTCTTATACCGTACAAAAGGGGGATATTATCGGTGACATTGCCGAGAAATTCGGTCTTAACCAGGATACGATCATATCCTGCAATGGAATAAAAAATACCCGGCTTATCCAGATCGGTCAGGTTTTGCGAATCCCCAACCAGGACGGAATCCTCCATACGGTAAAAAATGGAGACGCCCTTGCGGCCCTGGGCGAAAAATACCAGGCCGATACGGCAGCCATACAAAAGGCAAACGAGCTTTTTTCCGGGACTCTCCGCCCTGGTACGGTTCTTTTTATCCCCGGCGCCCGGCTTGACTGGGTAAATTTGCAGGAGATAAATGGGGACCTCTTTATTTGGCCCGTATCGGGGTATATCACCTCGCTCTACGGGTTCAGGAACAGTCCTTTTACCGGGGTCCGCCAGTTCCATTCGGGACTTGATATTGGTTCTCCCGCCGGCACTCCAATCCGGGCGGCCATGTCCGGGCGGGTAAGCGCCGTGGGCTGGGACAACAGCTTTGGGAATTATGTAGTGGTGAGCCATCATTCGGGGTACCGGACCCTCTACGCTCATTTGAGCCTTGTCCGGGTCAAGTCCGGGGCCTATGTGGGAACCGGCGAGCGGATTGGGGACGTGGGCAGCACCGGTCTCAGTACCGGCCCCCATCTGCATTTTACGGTGTATAAAAACGGCGTTACGGTTAATCCCCGAACCTTGATGAAATAATATCTGCATAATTGATCAACCGCTTGACAACTCTGTTAATTTATATTAGCTTGAGCTAACATAATTTTAAGGAGATGTCTATGAAACGCACTTTCTTGTTTTTTCTCGTGCTGGTTCTTGCCTGCGGTTTCCTTGCGGCCCAGGAAGAAGATGAAGGAACCGGTCTTAGCGCCGGTCTTGAATTGGGCCTTAACAATGCCACCAGCGATGACGGCCGTTCTGTTTACCTAATGCCCAATGTGGTTTATGAAAAATCCTTTGATGATCTGGATGTCTTTGTTGAAGGGGATTATACCATCGAATTTGACGGGGAAAACGAGACGATCCAGACCTTCTATCTGGAAGAAGAACTGGGCTATAATCTGCATTTTGGGGATGCCTCGACCCTGACGCTGATCCTCAACAACACCCTGACGTTTAACCTGGGCACTGGGCAGACCATCAATCTGGCGGAAGATGGTACTCTGGACCCGGCCCTGAAATTTACCCAGGGCTTTGATTTTGGCGACCTCTATGGTCAGATTGGTTTTCCCGTTGCGTATCCCGCTGCCGGTTTTGGCCTGGAATTTATTGTGGGCTATGCCGCCGCTTTCGGTTTAGGGGCGGAGCTGACCTGTAATTACGGCGTGGAGCCCGATGCCGAATATAGTGAAACGTCACTGCTCCTCAGTTATGAAAACGGCCCGATCTACGGGGAAGTGGAAGTTGCCGCCGACGGGGAGTTTAAGGTTTGGACGATCACCCCCGAATTTGACTACAGTATCGGCAGTTTTACCGTCTATGTGGGTGCGGAATTGGGCGAATTGGGCTCTGACGAGGACTTTGTCTTTTCACCCTTCCTGGGAGTTTCTTACAGCTTTTAAGCGGTAACCGGCCTGCGCCGCGGATTCCCCTCTACGGCGCGCCGGTTTTGCCGGTTAATGAAGCTCCCCGCCGGGCAAGCTTTTGGCGTGCAAGCCTCTTCCGTATTGGCGGGCTCCTGGGTATTAGACCTCACTGCGAATAACCGACTCAACCAGATTCAGAAATTCAGGGTCCAGCGGCTCTTGCGCCGCCGTACCGGGGCTCAAAGCCTGGTTGTTGATAAGATGAATTCCGTTCTCTTCCAGGATGATCTCCTGTTGCGGTTCCTCCGGCGCTTTGTCTTTCTCCGGCATCTCTAATATTTCAGGATCTGTGCTTGTTTCAAGGCAAAAAGGTCTATAGAGGACTGCCAATCCCCGGTCTTCGCGGAATTCTTCAAGGCCGTTTTTACCGGGCAGCAGGTTTTTTGAATTTATTGAAGTTGCTTTTTTTTTTCGCTCTCTGTTTTTTCCGTGGAAATTGCCGGTTCCCCGGATTCCATATCCACCGGTTCCAAATCCTCCAAGTCTTCCAATTCGTCCAGGCCGGTCTCTGAAAAGACGGCTTCCGGTAATCCGTCGGCCGTCGGGTCTGCGGGGGCAATTTCTTCGGTTTCTTCGAGGTCCGGTTCTATGGCAATATTTGCGATATTCGACAGCATGGTCGTGACGGGAGATACAATTTCAAAATCCGTATCCAGGGGATCTTCCTGTTCGTCGGCCTCATCCAGTTCCGTTACCGGGCTGAACTCTATTTGACTGGCAAGCGCCGCAAGATCCTCCAGGGGACTGGTTGAGGAAACAGAACTGGTTTCCGGTTCTTCCGGCCCTTTGGCTTCTTCAAGCTCCCCGTCCTCCGCGTCCAGTTCTTCCAGTTCTTCCAGTTCGGCGGGTTCGTCATCGGCGCTTAGGGTGCTCATGACCGAATCAAGGTCCTGATCCGCCAAATCCAGGCCGCCGGACTCCGTAATATAGGGAATATCATTATCTTTCAGGGCAAGGGAGTCTTTGTCCGGGGCGGAAGCCTTTTCTGCCGCCGCCAGGAGACCGCCGGATTGGACCGGTTCATCTTCCCCGGCATCTGTTAGTTCTTCCAGCTCCTCCACCGGTTCGGCGGTATCCGCCGCTTCTTCCGGTCCGCCAATTTCTTCCAGTTCCTCAAGCTCTTCGGCCTCTTCCGGCTCTTCAATTTCTTCCAGTTCCTCAAGCTCTTCGGCTTCTTCCGCCGCTTCGGCCTTGCCGGCGGGCTTTGCCGGAACCGCGGCGGGGGGCTCCGGCTGTACGGCAGGGGAGGGGGTAGGAAGCCCCGGCGCCGCCTGGAGGATCCGGTTCAAAATACTCTGGAGTTTTTCTTCATCAATACCGGTTCCGGCGTTTCTGCGGCCGCCGATGACGGTAAGGAGTTCATCCCAGGATTTATCAATCAGGGAATCAATGTCCTCTTCGGAACGCCGGCCCTGGCTGGTCCTGATGCCCCGTTTGACTTCGGCGCGGATATCCTCCCGGCGTTGTTCCAGTTCCCGGAGCCAATGGGTCCAGTCTACATCCCCTTTACGGTCATAATATTGTTCAATAAGGGAAATCTGGAGGCCCTTCAGCCGGTTTTGGATAACCGTCAGGGTATCCTGCCGGATATTGAAGGAGAAAAATATCGCCAAATATAAGGTAAGGAAAACGGAAACCAGGAGTATTACCTTCATGGTTGGGGGAAAGGCAAGGAGATTTTCGTTTACCAGGCGGCCGACAAAAATCCCCTGATCGGTTTTTGAGGATACCAGGGCCAGGGTGGTTTCTGACGCCGCGGAATTCAGGGGAGTAAGAGAGAGAAAACCCTCGTTCCAGACCGAAGAAATCCTGGACAGGATATTGGTCCGCGCCGTACCCGGCAGACCGGATACAATTCCCGGCGGACTGGCAATAATGAAGACATCTTCCCCCGCCTTGATCCGGCCCTTGCCGATAAGCCGTTCCGTTACCGCCCGGACGGAGATGGTAAACAGCGCCGTTCCCCGGTATACCTCAAGGGAATCGTAAAAGGGAAAGGAGAGAACAATCCGCTCCCGTTCCTCATCAAAGGTATATTTTATTGATCCCTGGGCGGGAACTTCTACCGTATCAAACGGGATATTGCCGGGGTCTTCGTTGTAATTACGGTAGGCAACGGACAGACGATCCTGGCTCTGAACATCCTGGGCCGCGGTGGAAAAATGGACCCGGATCCCCCCGGAATCAACAAAACGCACCGACTGAAGCCCCCCCAGGGACTCCAGAAGCACTCCATAAAGCCTGGTTCGTTCAAAAATGTCTTCGGCGCTTTGGTTGGGGAGTATACTGCGCCGGACCGCCGGTTCGTTCAGGGTTTCTGAAAAACGGTTTTGTAATTCGATTAGAAAATCCCGGACAGTCTCACTGTCCAGGCTGACCTCGCGGTTTAGCGATTTGGTGATAGCGGGATTGTAAAAACGCGCTTCTACCAGATCGAATAATCCGGTATAGGCCAGAACCGCGAATCCGGCAAAGAGGAAAACGGAAATTAGAAGGCTCAAAGCCGCTTTCTGAGATACGGTCACTCGCTTGTCCTGAAAAGATTCCGGGAACCTCTGAAAACTTCAGTTTTTGGAACAGCCGAGCTTGTTCCAAAACCCGGTTGGTTTTGGGACAACCTCATAAATCTAAGGTTGCTGTTCCAAAAACTGAAGTTTTGGAACAGCTTCTGTTGCCTTGCATTTTATTATCGGCGTTTTCCACCGCAAATAGAGTCAATTTCAAATTTAAATACCCCGCCTGCGGTTTTTAAACAATTCTATTAATGAGTATAAACGAAAGATTGTTTTTATGCTATCGAGTTGCCGAACAAGTGTAATGAACAGAACAAGTCTAATGAACTTGACAAATATTCCAAAAATGACATTACTAAATTTGTGGGTAAAAGTTACGATACCGCGGAACGGCCAAAACGGGTTTTTTTGGTGGGAACCCGGGACCATAAAACCACCAGGGAAGAGGCCGATTCCCTGGCCCGGGAGCTGGCGGGGCTGGCGCGGACCCTGGACTTGGAAATTGCCGCCCAGGAAACGGTTTTTGTCCGGGAAAAACAGCCGAAATTCGGCATGGGCAGCGGAAAGGTCCAGGAACTGGCGGAAAAGGCCGAAGCCCTTAAGGCGGATTGTTTTATTTTTGACTGGGACCTCAGCCCCGCCCAGCAGCGGAACTGGGAAAAGCTGGCGGGAATCCCCGCGGTAGACCGGCAGGAACTTATTATCAGGATCTTCGCCCAGGGCGCGGCGACCCGGGAGGCGGAGCTTCAGGTGGAGCTGGCGGAACTTTCCTGGTCTCTGCCCCGGTTGAGCCATAAATATATCGATCTTTCCCGCCAGCGGGGAGGCCGCTACGGTACCCGGGGAGCCGGAGAAACCCGGCTGGAGACTGACCGCCGTTTAATAGAACGGCGGATCCATCACCTTAAAAAGGAACTGGAGGAGGTCCGGCGGCAGCGGGGGGTCCGGCGGAATCTGCGGGAAAAGCAGGAAATTCCGGTCTGCGCCATTGTGGGTTATACCAACGCGGGCAAATCCAGCCTCCTTAACGCCCTTACCGGCGCGGGGGTCCGGGCGGAAAACAAGCTTTTTGCCACCCTGGATGCGGTTTCCCGGCGTTTTGATCCGGGGACAGGGCGGGCGGTCCTCCTGGTTGATACGGTGGGCTTTATCCGTAAACTGCCCCATGCCCTGGTGGACGCTTTCCGGGCGACCCTGGAAGAAGTCCGGCTGGCGGACCTGCTCATCCTTGTTCTTGACGCTTCGGCCCCCGATGCGGACCGTTTTTATGAAACGACCCTTTCGATACTCCGGGAACTGGGGGCCGGGGAGATTCCCCACATTACCGTGCTGAACAAAATTGATTGTCTGGAATCTCCTGAGCTTATTGCGGACCTTCGGGCCCGTTACCGGGACGGCATTCCCGTCTCCGCCCTGAACCACAGCGGTCTTGAGGAACTGGGGGCCCGTTTGGGAGCGGCCTTTCCTCAAGTCCTCCCCTCCCGGTATACTAAACCATCATGCGTATCTCCATAGCCCAGATTAACTCGACCATCGGCGATTTTTCCGGGAACCGGGAAAAAATTCTCGAATACGCCCGGCGGGCCGCTGAACAGGGGGCGGATTTGGTTCTTTTCCCGGAGCTGGCGATCTGCGGGTATCCTCCTATGGACTTGCTGGATCAGGACCGTTTTGTGGAGATGAACATCAGAACCCTGCGGGTCCTCCAGCGGGAACTGCCCCCCGGAATTGCGGCGGGTCTGGGCTATGTCAACCGGAACCCCTGGGCCCGGGGGAAGTCGCTGGTAAACGAATACGGAATTATCCTGGGGGGCGCGCTGGCATTTAAGCAGATTAAAACCCTGCTCCCCACCTACGATGTGTTCGATGAAGCCCGGAATTTTGAGCCCGCCCGGGAATGGCCGGTCTTTGAATTTAAGGGCGAGCGGATTGGTTTTGCCATCTGTGAAGATGTATGGCGGGAGACCGATATTCCCGGAACCAGCTATGTCCGGGATCCGGTGCGGGAGCTTCTGGATCAGGGGATTAGCCTTCTTTGCGTGCCTTCCGCTTCCCCCTACGTGGCGGGGAAACTTGAGCTTCGCCGGGCCCTGGCGGAACGAATCGCCCTGCGGGGGAACATACCGCTGGTATATGTCAACGCGGTGGGGGCCAACGATTCGATACTTTTTGACGGCCGTTCCTTTATCATAGCCCCTTCGCCGGAGGCCGCTGAAACCGCCGCGGCCCGCCCGGTACGGCTCATGGCCCGGACTTTTGAAGAGGATCTGTGTTTTTGGGATTCAACGGAAAGTCCGGGGAACCCCGCGGTTCAGGCGGTGGATTCCCCGGAGGATCCCCTTGGGGTGAACCGGAAAGAAATGGATGTTCTGGAAGCGGGCCTGGTAATGGGGATCCGGGATTATATGAAAAAATGCGGTTTCAGCCGGGCCCATCTGGGCCTTTCCGGGGGTATTGATTCGGCCCTGGCCGCTTACCTGGGGGTAAAGGCGGCAGGGAAGGATAATATCGTCTGTTTCAGTATGCCTTCCCGGTTTTCTTCCCAGGGCTCCAAAGACGACGCCGCGGAACTGGCCGAAAACCTCGGCTGCCGGTATGAAACGCTGCCTATAGAACCGGTGTTTAACGCCTGCCTCTCCACCCTGGAGGGGGTTTTTGAAAAAAGGCCCTTTGATATTGCCGAAGAAAACCTCCAGGCCCGGATTCGGGGAACCCTGCTTATGGCTTTTTCCAATAAATTCAATTCCATGCTCCTCACCACAGGGAACAAAAGCGAACTCGCTATGGGCTACTGTACACTTTACGGGGATATGAACGGCGCCCTGGGGCCCATAGGGGATCTTTTCAAAACCGAAGTGTTTGCCCTCTGCCGCCGGATCAACGAGCGTTCCGCCGCTTCAGGGGGCAAACCGATTATCCCCGGGGCGATCATCGAGAAGCCCCCGTCGGCGGAACTGCGGCCCAACCAGAAAGATCAGGATAGCCTCCCCCCCTATGAGGTGCTGGATGAAATATTGCGGCTCTATCTGTACCACAACCTTTCGGCTGATGAAATCGCTGGCCGGGGCTGGGACAGGGAATTGGCGGGGCGGATTATCAAAACCGTGGCCCGCTCGGAATTTAAACGCCGCCAGGCCCCGCCGGTTCTCAAGGTCTCGCTCCGGGCCTTTGGCATGGGCCGGAGGATGCCCATAGCCCGGATGGTATACGAGATATAGGGCGGCGCCGGAAATCCTGAGCTGAAATCCTGAGCTGAGTTGACAGATTTACGGGATTGTGGTATCTTTTTGTTATATTTTCTTAATAGAACCCGCAACTTTTGCTTTTTTCTGACATTGTTTCAATTTATCTGTGCTTTTCAACCTGGCAGGAGGTTTGTGTGAAACAGTTTCTCTTTACCCCTCTCTCTCTCTCGCGGCCGCCCGCCCCCCCCCGGGGGGGGGGGGGGGGGGGCCCGGCGCGCGGGCGTGGGGGGGGTTGTG
>JAISAN010000270.1 GCA_031266635.1 Treponema sp.
GCAAGATCATACCGGATCAGGGTGTGGATGCTGAGAGGCCCGCCGCCAAAATGGCCGTAAGCGCCAAAGGAGGACGGGGAATCGCCTCCCAAATCCAGGTAGGGAAAATTGGGAAATTCCAGGCCCGTGTTTCCCAGTCCCACATACTGAACCGCTTCTCCCGGCAGGCCCCGGTAGCCTGCCCGGTAGGTGTTCAGGTTATAGTCGTCCAGAAAACTTGCCTCCACAAACCAGCGATCCCGGATCCACAGGGAAAGGGTTAAATCAGCCTCCTGCCGAAAGAGGATTGGCGAATCCGGGGAGGTGGCGGCGGTCCCCAGGGGAGTACGGGACAGGCCCCAGTTGCCGCTTAAAGTTCCCTTCCAGTACCCCGACACCTGGAGAGAAACATCCGAATCCCCCAGTTTGAGGGACGCCAATTCGGCGTTTGCCTCGTGTTCCAAACGCCGGCGAAGACTGTCCACATCCAATTCCAGGGCGGGCCGTTCCAGCTCCCCTCCGGGAACTTCGGCAACGGAAGTTTCCTCCTCCGCGGGAAGCAAAAAAAGGGAAGCGCAGAAAAACATCAAAAAAAAGAGGGGACAGGTCTCCGGCGGATGGCGCAGCCCTCGAATGACGCGGAATAGTCTTCGCAGAATATACATTTATAGTGTATAGTATAGTCGTATCCGGCTGGGTTTAGTCCAGTACGGCGGTGTTTTTTTGAGGTGGCGGCGGTATGATAGTTTCCATGATTCAGATGATTTTTGAAATTCCCGATGTGGATAATATCAAGGAGAAGCGCCGGATTATCCGTTCCGTCAAAGATAAGCTGCAGCGCCGTTTTCACCTGAGCGCCGCGGAGGTCGATCTCCAGGATTCTCTGGCCTTTGCCCAAATTGGCGGGGCCCTGGTATCCAACTCCCGGACTTTTGGCGAGTCGGTGCTTCAGAAAGCTTTTCAGATGATAGAACGGGAAATTCCTGTCCGTATTCAGGATATGAGTATTTTTTCAGAAGAATTTTGAAATCGCAAGATTGAGGCTGTTCCAAAACCCGGTTGGTTTTTGAACAGCCTCGAGTAAAAAAGAAAAGGAAAATTCATGAACCCTTTGGTAAAATTTTTTCCCCTGCTCGGTGTTTTTATCCTGGGCTCCTGTATTGGCATTGAGGCCGGTATCAGCGTCCGGGGAGACGGTTCCGGGACTATGCGTCTTGAGTACCGTATTTCCCGGCTGGCCGAATCGCTGGGGAAACTCGACGGCAACGAAGGCTGGCAGACCGTGCCGCTGGGCCGGGCGGACTTTGAACGCAGCCTGGAACGGCTTCCCGGTTTGCGGCTGGTTTCTTTTTCGTCAAAAGACGACGGCACGGATCTGATTACCCGGGCGGAACTGGAATTCAAAGATATAAAAGACCTGATTCCCTTTCTTGCCGGGGCAGGGCAGGGCGCCGCTCTGGTTGAGGAAAACGGTAAAAAACGGCTTTCGCTTATCGTTTTTCCCGGCGCGGGGGAGGGAGACGGGGAATTGCTGTCTCTGGTGCGGGAGCTTGCCCGGCCGTATACGTTTGCCCTGAGTTTCAGCGCTCCCGGCGCGGTGGAACTTGGCCTTACCGATGGCAGAGGAATGTCCCGTGCCGCGGCGGAGGGGGTTTTGATAGAAAGCTCAGGGAAAAAATCTTCCCTTTCGGTTAATGTGGGGGATCTGCTCTCCTCCCCGGAAGGCCTCGGCGCGGAAATTATCTGGCATTGAATATAGTGATAATTAAGACTAAACAGTATATTTTAGAAATTTACCACGAAGCCGGACAAACCCTAATTAGAGTCTGTCCATAATGTAGACACATTGTGGACAGACCACCTTAAAAATTAATCGCAATTGCACCTGTTTCCGGTGTCTGCGGCACAACCCGATCTTCCACAGTAATATTGATTATTTGCGGCAGAACAATTGTTTTCATCATCACATGTTTTCTTGTTTAGATTACACCCCGCCAGAATCAGACCAAATGCCAGCAGAACTGCCAACAATCCCACCACCTTACCGGCGGTTTTCAGAAAAATAATGTTTTTCTTCATCGAAAAACTCCTTATACTGGAGGCGGGGACGGGGTTTAGGCTATGGGGCTCAGGCGCTTATCAGTGCTAACAGACACCGCCGGAACCTTCTTTACCTCGTCCCTTTTCCCCACCTCTTCCAAAATAAGATGTACCCGCCTTAGGGCAGGCCCGCAATTTGTCTGTTGCAAATTGCTATGTGTTTCCGTTAAAACGGATTGACACCCCAATACAATACAAATCACATCTCAAATCGCCGCAAAAGGGCAAATTTCCCTAATTTAGGCTTAGATTTCGGAAGAAATTACTCAATAAACTATAAATTAAGTAGTAATTTATTATATTATATATAATTTGTCAAGCAGGAAAAAAAAATTACTATTACCGCATAGGTAATAAATGGAACGACTTGGAGAGATTCTTGCTAAAAATATGAAGAAATACCGCCGGAAATGTGGTATTTCCCAGGCTCAACTGGCTGAAAATGTTGATGTGTCCACGCATCATATTGGCATGATAGAACTTGCCCGCAATTTTCCCACCTTAGACCTTGTGGAACGTATCGCCAACGCTCTGGACATCGAAATTTATCAACTGTTTTTAGAACCTCATTCCCCCAATGAAGAACTTGAGCAGCTTCGGCAGGAGATTAGGGACGATATGAAGCAATTGCTTAATGATTTTCTGGAAAAAAACCTTTCCGGCAAATGTATGGACTAGTATCTTGTAAAGTCTAAAAAATTGATTAAGAGAACCGCAAAGGACACCAAGATTTACGCAGAGGACGCAAAGAAAGAAAACTATGGAAAAATCTTTGAGAACGCGAACCTACGGTTCGATGCGTATGCTTTGCGTCCTTTGCGTTAAATTCTTCATTGCGTTATCCTGCAAATTAGTGTTTACAAGGTATTAGTATCAAGACAGCAGAGAAAATGTGGTTTCGTCTTTCCCGTCTGAATCCAGGCGTGCTCGTTCAAAGCTGAAGTTTTAATGAGCCGCGATAAGCAAAATAATACCCAGGATCAGGGCAAGGCCCAGGAGCACAAAAAAAGGAATTAAGCGGCGGTAAATGGTTGGTTTTTCCCGCCGGCTTAAAGCTATGCCCCGCTTAAAAAGCAGGACAAAGGGGAGAAGCGCCAAAATCATCATCGCGGCGGGGAAGGGGCGGTTGGAAAGCAGGAATTCCCCCAGGCCGCCGTAGCCGGAACGGATTGAAAATATACCGGCGATAAACCCGTAAAAGGGGGCCAATGCCGCGCAGCAGTACACCGGCACCGGATGTTTTATGCAGGCTCCCAAAAAAATGAGCAGGAACGCCGCCGTAAAAAACGGGACAAAGCATATATCCAGCCAGGCGGCGGCCAGGGTGTCCAGGACAATCAGCAGGAGCGCGGCGGCGCCGTAAAAATTGGCCCGCAGGGATATTCGGTATCTCCCCAGGGGGATGGAGATCAGGGCAAAAAAACCGAGCCCCAGGATTATCTTCCAGAGCGCCCAGCCGTATAGCATGATTACCCGGTTTTCCCCTTTTCCGGCCAGGATGGAAGCCGCCAGGCCCGCCCCCTCAAGGGCGGCAAAGAACAGGAGAAACAAGCCGGGGATTACCCAGAAACAGCGGAAAAAAACCAGAATCCGGGCCGGACTCGGCGGGCGAAACTTTGTGTATGCCAGGAGCCCTCCAAAAAAAAGAGCGGCGATCAGAAGCAGCAGGAGAATTATACGATCCTGGGAAAGAAAAAAATGGCTGTTCCGCAGGGGGATGATTATATAGTGGTAATCCGGATTTTCACCGGGGGGTTCAAGAGACCCGGCGTAATCGAGGATCAGCTCCGCCAGGGTATCGCCGGATATTCGCCCCTGGGCATCTGTATCCAAAGCGCCGGAGCCGGAAAAAACAAGGGCCCGGATCTCCTGTTCCTGGGTAAAACGCAGAATTTCAGGCCCGCCGGCAAACCCGAGTTTATACAATTCATTAAAGGGTACCGCAAACTCATAGGGAATATTTAGGGAACCCAGAAGGTCCGGTAATCCCTTGAGGGCGTCCAGCGGGGCGATGGTCCGGGATGTTCCGTGGCGGATCCGGAGCAGCCGGGGCGCGCGGTCAAAATCAAAATACCAGAAAACAATTTGCTCCGGTTCTTCGATAGTATCGCCCGGGACGGATAATTTTCCCGCCGCCTGGATGTCCTGTTCCCCCAGCAGCGCTATAAGCAGATCGACGGGGAGTCCCCGTCCCTCAGCCTGCCGGGCGCGGATCCGGCCGGTCAGTGCCAGCGTCGTCCTGAGCGGGTAGCTCATGCCGTCCGCAGGCTCATCTTCCCCGGGCGGCGTTCCGTTTTCAAGGGGAAAGGCGGCGATCATCAAAGGCAATTCCCCGGAATCCGGCGCTTCTCCGTCCGCTCCGGCGTTTCCGGGGAAAGACAATAAAAGGGAAAAACCCGTTTTCCCGGCCCCGGTTTCATTTTCTTCCTCCGGGCCGGAAAACAAAAAGCCCTGCTCAACGGATACGTCCCAGTCTTTCAGACGACGGGTAAATTCCTCCAGCCCCTTCTTTCCGTTCTGGGGATAGGCCAAAACCGGAACCAGAAAAATCAGGCCTATGAGAAAAACGGTAAAGCCGGGACGGAATTTGCTCACCGGTAAAACATAGTCCTTGTATACTCCGCCGTCAACGTATTGGGAACCGCTAAAAATTCCGGTTTGTTACGGCCCCGAATTCCGTATTGTAAAAGGAGGAATCAAAGGCTATATTTTAAGCGGAGGTTTTTTTGGTGAACGGCGGTTTTTTTTCTCTGCGGAGCCTGTGTTTTCGGCTTTGTATTTTGGGAATTTTGCTGGTCCTTCCCTCCTGTTCCCGGTCAGAACCCAGGATAAGCTACGGCTTTATTTCTCTGGTGTATTACCAGGAACCTGAAAGGCCGGAGGAACGGTTTTCTTTTTTTATCATCCCCGATGATGATGACGGGATCGAAAATCTCGCCGATTTGTATCTCTACCATGATCAGGAACAGCTTCGCTGGCAGATCCGGAGTGAGGACTGGGTTAGCTACGAGCAGGATGGTCAGACATGGATAGGGAGCCGCAGTATCGCCATGACCGGGGACGAAAGCCTTCCCCGGGGCCAATACCGGGCGGTGCTGGTAAACAAGGGGGGCGAACGGTCGGAACGGCTCTTCAGTTTTGACGCCCCCGAAGAACCCCGGTTTCCCTTCCCCTTCGTCGCGCTTGTGGATGACCGTTACCGGATTGACTCCAATTATCCGGTGAACCGGTTTATCTGCTACGATGAACAGGGAAATATGATAAGCACCGTTACCATAGAAACGATAGAGGGGCAAATCACGGATTTGGGCCTTCCCTCAGAAGCCAGGGCCGTGGCCCTCTGGGCCGAAGACCCTGAATATTTTACATCGATCCTGACCGATGTGGTTCCCTTCCACTAAGAGCCATGAGTAATGCGGAACCTCTTGTCTCAGGCTGTTCCCCAGGCCGGCAAATAAAAAGTTATGTTCTCCGGGCCGGCCGGATAAGCGAGGCCCAGCGGCGTTCATGGGAGACCCTGGCCCCGGTCTATTGCATCCCCTTTGAAGAAGGGCCTCCGGATTTTTCATTGATTTTTGGCAACCACAATCCCCTGATCATCGAGATCGGTTTTGGCATGGGAATCGCCACCGCCCTGATTGCCGAAAAAAATCCCGGCAAAAATTATCTGGGCCTTGAAGTCCACCGGCCGGGGGTTGGGCGGCTGCTCTGGGAGATCGCCGGCCGGGGTCTTAAAAACATCCGTATTATCGAACATGACGCGGTGGAAGTCCTGGAAAAGATGATTCCCCCCGCCTCAGTGGCGGGCTTCCATGTTTTTTTTCCCGATCCCTGGCCGAAGAAACGGCACCATAAACGGCGGCTCATTACCCGGCCCTTTACGGATACCCTGGCCCTGAAACTCCGGCCCGGCGGTTATGTATATATGGTTACCGACTGGGCGCATTACGCGGACTGGGCGCTGGCGGAACTTTCCGCCACTCCGGGCCTGGTAAATCCCCACCAGGGCTTTGCCCCGCCCCGGGATTGGCGGCCCCAAACCAAATTTGAGGCAAAAGGACTTGCCAAGGAACTTCAGACCCGGGAGTTGTATTTTGAAACCGCCCCGGCGGAACTTCCCGGGGTATAATTCCCCCGCAGGGGAAAACGCCTACAGCCCGCTTTTCAGCGCCGAATCGTTCAGTATTATAAGCACCCGGCCTTCCCGCAGAAGCCGCCGGTTTTCCCCGGATGAGATGATCAGCAGGGCGTCGGCCCGGTCAATAACAGGATCGGTGGGACGTTCCCCGAAGACGCGGCGGGCCAGAATTCGCAGGGGCCGCTGGCCCACAAGGGCGGCGATTTCCGCGGAAAGCCCCGAAGGGCCGGGGCGGAAAATGGCGTCCGCCGAGGCGTAACGCGCCATGACGGCGCTCTGGGTATCCCGGAGTTCCAGCATATTCCGATCGTAGATGAGGTTCATATCGGTATCCCAGATCTTCGGGAACAGGCAGGGGAGGGGGAGGGCCGTACTCCGCTTTCCATGGACCGGCAGCTCTTCATCGGCAATAATGATGATCCCCGTATAGGCGGCGGCCGGAATCGCGCTCAATGTCCGGGGGATTTCCGAGGGGCGGCTGTGGCGGATAAGGCCGGCGCAAAGTTCCGCGAGGCTTACCGAATAGGCGGCGGAGATGCTCCGCAGATCCGTAGAAAGGGCGTGGGGAACCATCCGGGCGCCGAAGGCGAGGTTTTCCGCCTGGAGAAAACTGAATTCTCCCCGGTCAATGAGGCCCGCGATGGTGGAAGAAGAATCTACCGGGATACTGAGGAGCCCGGGCCGGATCAGCCGCAGATATTCGGCGCTGATCAGGGCTTCCGCCTGGGTTCTTCCGGTGGGCAGCCTGATGCCGGCGGAAGCCAGATCCAGGGATACGGTGGCGTTAATTTCCATCTTGTCCCATTCTACCGCCCCGGTAATATCGATCCGGGTCTGTCCCCGGAGGGTGGCGCCGAGGATCAAAAAAAAGACCAATATACACGCTTTATTCATTTCTTATTTTATCGGCGTTTTCAATGTTTTCCCTTCGGGGAGGATCTCGTTCAGTTCCATGCCATTCGCCGCCGCCAGTTCTTCGGGGTCCACGCCGTAGGCCAGGGCAATGGCCCAGAGCGTTTCCCCCCGCTTCACCAGATGGGTTCCCGTAAAGGAACGCCCCGGCGCCGGGTCTCTTTTATAGGGAACCACCTCCCTGATGGCGGGGATGCTGATTATATCCCCGATTCGCAGGGACCGGGGCTGGAGGCCGGGGTTGTTTTCCCGGATCAGCTCCGCGCTGACTCCATAATGCTGGGCCAGGGCGGAAAGAGTATCCCCGGAACGGATCGTATGGGAATAGTGTTTAATCAATTTTAAGTCCCCCTGTTCCAGCAGCGCCAAAAGGGCCGGAGCGGCTTCCGCGGGTACTTTAAGCTGATATGCCGCGTCCGGGGGGCTGATCCGGCGGCGGAGTTCCGGATTTGCGGTTTCCAGAATTTCCCGGTCCAGGCCCGCCAGTTCCGCCAGGACTTCGATATCCGCAGTCCTGCCCAGGGGAATCCGGGTCCAGTCCGGGGCCTCGGGCCAAAAGTCCACGCCGTAGCGGCGGGGGTTTGATATGATATGGGCCGCCGCGAGAAATTTGGGCACATAATGGATCGTCTCGGCCCTGAGTTCCTTTTTTTCGCAGAGGGTCCAGTAATCCCGGATTCCCGTCCGCTGAACTACCCGGTTTACCCCGCCCAGGCCCGCGTTATACGCCGCCAAGGCCAGGGCCCAGTCCCCAAAATGGCGGTAATTTTCCTCCAGTTTACTCAGGGCCCCCTGGGTGGATTTCCAGAAATCCATCCGTTCATCCACCAGGTCCGTTACCCGCATACCGAAGGGGGCCATACTGTTTTTCATAAACTGCCAAAGGCCCGCGGCCCCGGACTTGCTGACCGCCTGGGGCTTATACCCCGATTCTATTACCGGCAGGTAGAGCAGTTCCGGCGGCAGACCCCGCCGGGCAATTTCTTCCCGGATAAAGGGGATATACGGGCTCCCCTGGCGGATGATCCCGTTCAGCCACGCAATGCCGCCGGGGCTTGAATATTGGGCGATATACCGCCGGGTCAGCTCTTGATCCACGCCGCCGATATTTTGGGGCGGCGAAACCCCGGCGGAAACCGGCAGGGGGACAAAACCGTCTGTTTTCGGGTAATCCTTCTTCCGCAAGGGCCGGTCCGCCGCTTTTTGCCCGGCAGGGGCCGCAGGGGGATCCGCCGGAACCGCGGCGTTCCGGTTGGCCCCTTCCGCGCCGCCCGCGAATCCGCCCCCCAGCAGAAAAACCAGAACCGCCGGAAAAATCTTCTTCCGGCTTCCCCGCGCCCGGCGGCCCGAATCTTTTTTGCCCTCCGGGGTATTTTCCCGCCCTATGTTCCGCACCTAAAATTTTTCCCCGTAGTAAACCCCCGCCCACTCCCAGCGGCCGTGGATTTCCGGGTCCGAGGGAAAGTATATCTTCCTGAGATACAAATACCAGGTGGAGATATACTGGGACCAGCCCCAGGTGCGAAGGTATGCCTCGTTGGCGTTGGAGCCCGCGTCAAGGTTGCCGGCGTAACGGATCCGGTTGCCCCGCATAAAATCGGAAAGGTTGAATTCCGCCATTCCCGAATCATCGGTTTCTCCCTGTTCCCAGGAACGGGCGAAAAAATTGACCTTTGCCCGGTACTGCCAGAGCCGGGCGCTGCTCCCCCCGTCCAGGGCGGTTTTAATGGTGTTTACCAGCACGTTGAGGTTTTCAAAAGTCCAGTCCTTGGGGGAATTGTTAAAATCTACCAGTTGTTTGGCATAGGTGTCCGCGTTGGGAAAACCGGGAACCACGGTTCCCACATGGGGGAGGTACTGGGTATAGGCCTGAATAGCTCCGTTCCACTCCCCAATCTGCTCATACGCCTGGGCCAGCATAAAATAAGCCGCGCCGGGATTGGTTTTTTCGGGAAACCGGGATATAAGTTCCTGATAATACCAGACCCGCTGTTCCGGGTTATCCACCAGGTTGATAAGCTGGTTCAAACAGGCCAGGTGGATCGACTCTCCCATAAGGGTCAGATCGGGATAGTTTTTGACAATCAGATCGAAATACCGGGCCGCCACGGGCCGGGCATCCTGCTGCATATAGGCATAGGCGATCATCAAAAGATAGTAGCTGTTATAGGGATCGCCGGGAAACATATTGGTCCGGGAGCTGAGAAAATAGATTAGCTTACCGTACTCTTTGAGCCGCATATAGACATTGGCGATCTCCCGGATAAGGGCGCATTGATCTTCCCCGGGGGTGGATGTGTCCGCCAGAAGGGTAAAAAGATCGCCCAGCGTTTCCCGGTCCTGCGGGGAACCGGTCATATAATAACGATCGATTTCTCCCGGTTCTCCTGTCTTTTCACAGCCCAAAAGGAAAAAACCGGCAAAAAACAGCGGCCCTATCAGGCAAAATAGATATTTTTTCCCCTTCCCCATATAAAGTCATCCTACCATGAGACTGTTAGTCTAGCAAGGCGGCCGTATGGGTGTTATATTAATAATATGCACCTTATTGTAACCCATAAAACTGCCGCCAGGATTATTTTTATTATCGGCCTTTTTCTGATGGTTCTGGGCAGCGCTTTTTTATTGAGTTCGCTGGTGGAAAAATCCCGGCTTTCTGTCCTTGCTTCCTTTTTTTTTGTTATCCTGGGGGTTGGCTGCGCGGTCCTGGCGATTAAACTCAATAAACGTTCCCTGTATCTTTTTTTTGCCGCTTTTTTTATGCTGGTAGGGCTTTTTCTGTTCCTCTCCGCCCTGTCTATTATCCCCGTTTCTTTTTCCGAGGCCTGGCCCCTGTTATCGGTTTTTTCCGGGCTTGCCCTTTTACCGGCAGGCTGGCACCGGTACGGTTCATTCCGCAGCCGGTATATGGTTCCCTCCCTCGCCTTTATCGTTTTGGGATCGGCGCTGATGATCTTTTCTTTTGATCTGGTTTCTTTTTCTTTCGCCCAGTTTATGAAAAACTGGTGGCCCCTGCTGCTTGTATTAACCGGACTTACCCTGATATTAATCGCCCTTAGTACCAATAAACATACCGGGGATATGAAACGGTGATTAGAAGGCGAGGTCCATACCCTTCGAACCTCCGGTTCGCGCTTGCTCCTGGGTTCTTCATTTTGCCGGGCATACTGCATGAATAAGCGTACACCGGGTAAGGCCGTTTCGGCCCTTTCCCGCCTGCTGTTGTTTTGTTTTTTTGGGGGGCTTCTGGCCTGCGGCGGGAGTCCCCGGAACCGGGGGGATGTTCCGCCGGTGGAAGAAACGCCGCTCCTGATTCCGGGGCAGGGCGGGGAGGCCGTTCCCCGGCCTTCGGGAGGCGGTATTGCCGATGAGATCCGGGGATTAACCGAGTCCGGGGTCCTTTCTTCCCTGCTGCGGGCCCTGGATCTGATCCGCGGCCGGGACCTGGGGGCTACCGAATTCGGCCGGGTGATGAATGCCGTGAATGTCGCCCTGATACAGACTATCTATCCCGATACCGCCGCCCCCCTTCCCGCTCCTGACCTTCCCCAGACCCATGTTTACGCCCGGATTCTCCGGGAGGCGGAACGGGGGAATTATACCCCGCCGTCTCCCGGTTCCACCGATTATTTGGAACATATCCTGCCCTTTCTCGCGTTTTTTCCCGATACCGGCCGTTCCCATGAACGGCTTCAAAACGCCCTGCCGGATCTTCAAAAGGCGGAGAGCCTCAACCGCGCTCCCGTATTGGCCTGTTACTTTCTCGGCCTGGCGTACGAAAAAACAGGCCGTCTGACTGATGCCAGTACCGCGTACAGCAGGGCCTACAACATCTCCGCTGAATGTTACCCCGCCGCCCTGGGACTTGCCCGGGTACTGAACCTTTCCGGGCAGCGGCAGGAGGCCCAGCAGATGCTTGCCGGCCTGGTGATCCGCTACCCGGACAATATGGCGGTTAAACGCCAGCTTGCCATTGCCTATTACCAGAACCGGGACTGGTCCCGGGCGGAACCGGCCATTGCCGAAATTCTCCAGCGGAACAGCCGGGATGGGGAATTTGTCCTTATGCGGGCCCATATTATGGTGGAGCAGGGGCTTTTCCTCCAGGCCCAGGCCCCCCTGGATCTCTACTCGTCCATTAACGCCAATAATCCGCTGTACCTGTTTCTCCGCGCCCGGGTTCAGGCCGAAGGTTACCGGAACCGGGACGCGGCCCTGAACTACCTCCGTTCCATCCTCCGCAGTTTCCCCTCGGACGAGGAAGTGGCAATCTACGCCATCCGGCTGCTTTTGGAATCTCCCCGGCCGGAGGATCACGCCGAGGGCCGGGAACTGCTCCGCCGCCTGCTGGCTTCCGCCGCGCCCTCGCTGCCGGTGGAGGCCCTGGCCCTTCAAGATGCCGTCCGCCGGGAGAACTGGCGGGAAGCCCAGGGCTATCTTACCCGGCTTCTTGAGGAACGGCGATCGTCCCAGGATCTGATGAATGCCTATACGGTGGAACGGGGACTGGGTAACAACGCCCGGGCCCTTTCGTATGCCCGGGAACTTTACGAGCGGGATACTTCCAGCGACGAAGGAATCACCGCCTATATTTCCGCCCTTATTGATACCGGCCGACAGGACGAGGCGGGGCGGATGATCGAAAGCCGTCTGGCGGGGCTGCCGGGGGGAACGGTAAAAAGCCGGTACTATTATCTGCGGAGCCGGATCAGAAGCGGCGAAGAACCGGTAATGAACGATCTGCGGTCCAGCCTTTTTGAAGACCCCCGGAACCTTTCCGCCCTGATCGCCATGTTTGAAATATACCACCGCCGCCGGGATGAACGCCGGGCGGTATATTACCTCAAACAGGCCCTGGCCCTGGCCCCGAACAACCCCCAGCTCCGGCGTTATGAAACCGAATACGCGGGGCTTCTTGGGGGGGTTAACTAAACCCTACATATACCGCTGATTAATTTTCCCCGCGATTTCCAGCAGTTTTTCCCGCTGGTTCATGGACGGGTCGTTCACCACGGTCTCAAAAAGCTCTTGCAGAATAATGCCCATATACTTTCCCGGTTTAATGCCTGTTTCGATAAGGTCTTTGCCGGAAACCGCCAGGTCTTTAAGGGAAAAGGCCCGGCCCTTCGCCAGCTCCGCGTCTACCCGCGCCGCCAGGGGGAGGAGGAATTCCGGGCCGGGGTCAAGCCCCGCCATAGCGTAGGCGTCGGCCCGGCGGAGGCGGTAGAGGTTCTCCAGATTCTCCTCCCCCACCCGGATAATAAAACGGCGGACCGCCGCGTCGCTCCAGTCCCCGGTATAGTGGAACATGTGTTCCTCTATCAAATGACAGGTCCCGTCGCATACCGCGTTGGGGTAGCGGAGCCGGGACAGAATATTCCGGCACAGCCGGGAAGATTCCTTTTCATGCTGATAGAAGGTCCATACGCCCTGTTCACCGGCTTTCCGGGTTGCGGGTTTTCCAATGTCGTGAAACAGGGCCGCCAGGATTACGTGCCGGGGGTACTGTTCCCGGACAGCGTAATCACCGGCCAGAAGCGAATGATCCAGCACATCAAAACAATGATACCCCTTTTGTTCCACCCCCCGGCAGGCGGCCAGCTCCGGGAGCAGGAGTTCCAGGAGTCCGGTCTGTTCCATAAGGCGGAAGGCAGTGGAGGGGCCGCCGTTTTTCCCGGCCCCCAGGATTTTGTCCAGCTCGTCCCGGATCCGCTCGGGGGAAACTTTTGCGGTAAGCCCCAGCGCCGGGCGGATAGCGGCCAGCGTCGCTTCCTCAACGGCAAAACCCAGGACGGCGGCGAAACGGACCGCCCGCAGGGACCGCAGGCCGTCTTCGGCAAAGCGCTCCGCCGGATTTCCCACAGAGCGGATGATTCGCTTTTCTATATCCCCCCGTCCCCCAAAGGGGTCTACCGGATCGCCCGAAGGCAGCCGGAGGGCTATGGCGTTCATGGTAAAATCCCGGCGGCTTAGATCTTCCTCTATGGCGGCGGCAAAATTCACCCGGTCAGGCCGGCGGCCGTCGCTGTACGTTGATTCGGTACGAAACGTGGTAACTTCAATGGCCCGGCCTTTATAATGAACGGTTACGGTACCGTGTTTTATCCCCGTGGGAATGACCCACCGGAACATGGCGATCACCTCCTCCGGGAGGGCGTTGGTGGCAAGGTCCCAGTCCTGGGCCCTTTGACCCCGGAACATATCCCGCACCGCCCCGCCCACAAGGTAAACTTCCCGGCCCCGGTCCTGAAATATCCGGGCCATTTCCCGGAGCAGGGGATGGATATACGCGTTGTCCATTAGGGGGCACTATACTATAATGGAGAATCGCGGACAAGCGGAAAATATGGCGGAACAGGGGAGTGGTGATGCGGGGAATCCTTTTTACCGGCGGGGAAGGGCCGGAACCTGAAAAAAGCCGCCGCCTTGCCCGGGGGGCGGGCCTGATCGTTGCCGCCGATTCAGGACTGCTGACTGCGGAAGCCGCGGGGCTCCGGCCGGACTGGGTGCTGGGGGACATGGATTCCCTGGGCGACCCCCGCCGCCTGGAAACGTATCCCCCGGAGCGGGTGCTGACATACATCCGGGAAAAAGATTATACCGATACGGAACTGGCCTTTTCCTTCCTTGTGGAAAAGGGCTGTGATGAAATATGGCTCATCGGCGGGGGCGGGGGCAGGATAGATCATCTCTTTGCCATCCGTTCCATGTTTGAACGGGAACTGTGCCCCAGGGGCTGGATTAGCGCCTCCGGGGAGATTTATTCCCTTACCGGGCCGGATAAATTGGCCTTTTCCCTCCGGGCCGGAGTTCTGCTTTCGGTGTTTCCCCTGGGAGCCGGGCCCTGGGAGGCTGAGAGCGAGGGCTTAAAATGGCCCCTGAACGGCCTCGCCTGGAACCGGGGCTTTTTCGGCGTCAGCAATGAAGCGGAAACCGGCGGCTGTTCTATCCGCGCTGCGGCGGGACGGTTTATGATCATCCTGCCCGGTGAAAATGGACCGGTTTCAAATTAGAAGCTGTGGCTGTTCCAAAAATAAGAGGTTAAATGAATTGATATGCCGGCTGCGATAATTGACGGAAAAGAAACAGCCCGGAAAATCCGGGCCGGAATTGGCGTTCGGGCCGCGACCCTGCGGAAAGAGGGGATTTTTCCCTGCCTGGCGGTGATTCTCGCAGGGGAAGACCCGGCGAGCCTCTCCTATGTGGGGGCCAAAGAAAAAGCCCTGGCGGAAGCGGGGATGGAAAGCCGGGACATCCGGCTCCCCCAGTCCGTGGGGGAAGGGGAACTCCTTTCCCTTATCGATCAGTTAAACCGGGACCCCGCGGTCCACGGCATCCTGGTTCAGCTTCCCCTGCCCCGGCATATCAGGGAGGACAAGGTGATTGCCGCCATAGACCCCGCCAAGGATGTGGACGGTTTTCACCCCTTTTCAGTGGGTTCCCTGGTCCTGGGGCAGCCGGGATTTCTGCCCTGTACTCCCCACGGGGTCCTGACGCTGCTCCGGGAACTTCCCGTTCCCCTGGCGGGGGCTCACGCGGTGGTGGTGGGGCGATCCAATATCGTGGGAAGACCCCTGGCGAACCTCCTCTGCCGCCGGGACATAAACGCCACGGTAACTCTTTGCCATACGGGGACCCGGAATCTGGAAGACATCTGCCGGGAGGCGGATATTCTCATCGCCGCGGCGGGGAAGCCGGGGCTTGTTTCAGGCGCTATGGTCAGGGAAGGGGCGGTAGTTATCGACGTGGGGGTGAACCGGGTAGAAGACCCCGCCGCGAAAAAAGGCTACCGCCTGCGGGGAGATGTGGATTTTGATTCCGTTGCGGAGAAGGCTGCGTATATTACTCCCGTACCCGGCGGGGTAGGACCCATGACTATCGCCATGCTCCTGCAGAATGTACTGATCGCCGCGGAACCAAAGAACTGAGGTAAAAAACGATGATCGATATACAAAACAGCAGGGACTACCGGGATGTGCCGCTGGCAAAGGTGGGCGTCAAGGGCCTGGAATATCCCATCCGGCTTTTGGATAAGGTAAAAAAAGTCCAGCACACCGCCGCCCGGGTGGACTTATACGTGGATCTTCCCCGGCATTTCAAGGGTACCCACATGAGCCGTTTTATCGAAATATTCCACCGGTACCGGGAAGATCTGTCCATGCCCCGGTTTCTGGATATGCTTAAATCCATCCGGACCGATCTGGACGCGGAGTCAGCGTTTGGTTCCCTCACTTTCCCCTATTTTATGGAAAAAAACGCCCCCGTTTCAGGACTGCCGGGTATGATGTCCTATGAATGTTGTTATCAGGGCTGGGTAAAGACCGGGGAAGACAGGCATTTTACCGTATCAGTTTCGGTACCCGTAACCACGGTTTGCCCCTGTTCCAAGGCAATCAGCGACCGGGGGGCCCATAACCAGCGGGGCCTGGTCCGGGTGGAACTGGAACTGGGGCCCTTCTTCTGGATCGAGGACATTATCGCCGTGGTAGAACAAGCCGCTTCCAGCCCGGTCTATTCCCTCCTGAAACGGGAAGATGAAAAATTTATCACCGAGCGGGGCTATGACAACCCCAAGTTTGTTGAAGATCTAGTCCGGGATGTTTATATTGATATTAAAGCAATGAATATGTTTCCCCGCTTTTCGGTGGCGGCGGAAAATTTTGAAAGTATCCACAACCACAGCGCCTTTGCGTTTGTCCAGTATGATGAAGGAGTGAAGCCGTGAATGATATTGAACCCGTCGAACCCTATGGTTCAACAAAAAACCTGGCAAAACAGGGAGTTGCCGCCTTCGGCATGATCGGGGGAGGAATTTTTCTTTTTGTCATGGAAGCCCTGGCCCGTTTCCGGGTTGTGGGGCTGGTGATCGGCGTGATAACCGGAATTGTGGGGATCAGCGCCCTTCTTTCCAAAGACCCGGATGATAACAAGCCAGGGTTTATTATCACCGCCGCGGGCCTGCTGGTCATCCTTTCGGCGGCGAAGGTTCCTGGGCTCCAGGCCCTGGCGCCGATTCTGTTGAGTATCGGTGCGGTAGGGCTTTTGGTCATGGGTGTCTGGAAGGGGATTCAATTTTTCAGAGGGCTCAAAAACCGGTCCTGAACCGTTTCCCCGGGGAACCGGGCAGGGGCAAAATATGGGCGGATTTCTTGAAATATTTTTTTGAAACCTACGGATGCCAGATGAACAGCGCCGAATCGGCGGCTCTGGGCTTGGTATGCCGGGAACGGGGCTGGATTGCCGCCCCGGATGGTGAAAGCGCGGACATGGTCCTCCTTAACACCTGTTCGGTCCGGGCCACCGCGGAAAAACGGGTTTTCGGGCGGCTTGCCCTGTATGCCAGCCTTAAAAAAAAGCGCCAATCTTCCAATCCCCTTACCCTGGTGGTAGCGGGCTGCATGGCCCAGCGGCTGGGAGAGGGCCTCCGGGAAAAAGTTCCCGCTGTGGATTATGTGATGGGAACCGCGGCCCGGTCCATTTTCCCCCTGATTCTGGAAGCGGCGGAACAGGGGCTTCCGCCCAACCGGGGGAGGGACCGCATTGCTCTGGAGGGCGGATTTTTTTTGTCCGGGGAGCGGCCGGCTTTTTCTTTTTCTTCCTTCCATCTGGAAGAAGGGGAGGGGGCTTTCCGTTCTTTTGTCCCTATCATGCATGGATGTAACAATTTTTGTTCCTATTGCATTGTGCCCTATGTCCGGGGAAGGGAAGTTTCCCGGTCTCCCGCTTCAATTATCGAAGAACTGAGGCTTTTGGCCGGGCGGGGAATCCGGGAAATCACCCTTTTGGGGCAAAATGTTAATACCTACCGCTGGGAAGGGCCGGGGCCCCAAGATTCCGGGGTCCTGGATTTTCCGGGCCTTCTGGAAATAATAGCCGGGGAACTTGCCCGCAGCCCCATCCGCCGGGTCCGTTTCCTTTCCGCCAATCCCCGGGACTTTTCCCCCCGGACCATCCGGGTCATGGCGGAAAATCCCCTGTTTTGCCGCCACCTCCACCTCTGTGTTCAGCACGGCTCCAACCGGATTCTGAAAGCCATGAACCGGGCCTATACCCGCGAGCAGTACCTGAAACTGGTCTCGGAAATCCGCGGCGCCCTGCCGGGAGTTACCCTGTCCACGGATATTTTGGCGGGTTTTCCCGGAGAAACCGAAGAAGATTTGGAACTGACCCTGGACCTCATGGAGGAGGTAAAATTCCTCTACGCCTATATGTATCATTACAATCCACGGGAGGGAACCGCGGCGTATAATCTGCCGGGCCGGATAAGCGAAGCGGTAAAACGGGAACGTCTGTCCCGGATCATCAAACTCCAGAAACGGCACACCGCGGAACTGCTGAAAAGCCGGATCGGTTCCCGGGAAACCGTACTAATTGAAGGAATTTCCCGGAAAAATGCCGATGAATTAATAACCCGTACTGAGCGTGATGAAATGGCGGTTGCCCCCGGCGCTTCATCCATGATTGGTTCTTTTGCCGAGTTGACCCTCTCCGGACTTCGGGGGAACACGTTTTTTGCGAAGGAGTTAAACCTATGCCCTGGCGTTTAATTGGTTTTATTGTGCTGTTTGGAATTTTTCTGGTTTTTATTGCCTTTAACCTGGACAATCGCTGCGATATTAACTTTGGTTTCCGGGCATTTCAGGGGGTCCCGGTATTTTTTACCGTTTTTTCTTCTTTTGTGGTGGGAATGCTTTGCGCCTTGCCCTTTGCCGTTTCTCTTCGGCAAAAAAAGAAGGATAAGCCCGGAAAGAACAAAAAAGATGCGGACCTTCCCCCCTCCAGGCCGGGGAAAAAACGGGGTAAACCGCAGGATCTGCCTGAGCTGAGCCCGCTTCCTCCGGAGGATGAAGGCCCCTATGGGATCAATTAACACATCCGGGGGAAAAAAAGCGGTTCATTTTCCCGGAGTTCTGGCTGTTTGTATCCTGTGGTTTTTCATCCCCGGCCCCCTCGTTCCGGGGCAAAGTCTGGGCGCCGAGATACAAAGCATCGAAAATACCCTGAGCCGGCCCGGCCTTTCCGCCGCGGACAGGCGGAACGCCCTGATACGGCTTGCCCGCTTACAGGAACTTTCCGGCGGCATTGAGGCCGCCGCCCGGAACTGGGGGGAAGCCGCCGCCGCGGAGCCGGACAAGCCGGACGATCTTTCCCTGATCCGGGGGGCCTGGTGTTTCGCCGCTATGGGCGAATGGGATCGGGCGGATGCCGCGGTGAGGACGATCCTCCTCGCCGGGCGCCCCGGTCCGGCCCTTCTCAAGGCCCGGTATCTGGGGGCGCTGATTGCCGCCCTGGGCTCCGCGAATTTTTCCGCCCTCAAATCCCTGGCGGATAATCCCGGTTTTGAAACGTTCCGGCCCTCCATATATTATACCCTCTGGAAGACTCTGGACCCCCCCGCTGAGGGGGATTTGTGGAAATCCCGGCTTCTGACTGAATTCCCCCTAAGCCTCGAAGGCCGTATCGCCGCTGCCGAAGATACCCGCGTTGCCGCCGCTCCCACCCCCATGTGGCTGCTTTTCCCCGGCCGGGATCCCCTTGCCCCGGCGGCGGCCCCGGCCCGGCCGGTTTCGGCACCCGCCGCCCCGGCACCTGCCGCCCCGGCAGCGGATGCCGTCCTGCTCCAGACCGGCCTTTTCGGCAATGAGGGGAACGCGGAAAAACAGGCGGACCGGCTTCGGTCCGCGGGTTTTTCCCCCCGGATCACCCGGCGCACGGTCAACGGTAATGAATATTGGGCGGCCGGAGTTTCCGCCGGGCAGGATATGAACCAGATGATATTACGGCTAAAAAACGCGGGCTTCGAGTCGTTTCCGGTTTATCCGCAGTAAAAGTTAAATGACGCTGCCCCGGCTTTCCCCTCAGCTTTCAGCGGCGCTCAGGGAAATGACCCCTTCGTGAAGTTCCTGGATACCCATTGTTCCCAGCCGTACCCGGGAAAGGCTGAGGTTTTTCCGGGGGCCCCGGGCTACGCCTTCCTCCGGCGGGGCGGCATCCACCCGGTAGATTTCCCGGCTTTCGCTGTTTTCGGGCCGGGTCTCCGCGGCGGGCCGTTCAGGGCGGAAAACGGAATTTGGTTCCAGCCGCAGTTCCAGCAGTTCCTGGCCGTTTATCATAAAAAAGGCGTATCTTCCCCGCCGGGCGCTTCCCCCGGAGTTAAGTTCATAAACCCCGTCGGGGAAAAATCGCAGCTTCCCCAGAGAGCTATCGTAAAGGGCGTCAATATGGGAATCAATCGTTCCCCCGGCGGTCTGAATTTGTTTTTGTTCAACCGTTCCCGCCCGCCGGTAGGAGCCGTCCCAGGAGGCGTTTACACCGATTTTCAGACGTACATCCTCAAAAACCTTAATACGGATGCTGTCCAGAGATTCCAGCTCAATATCGAGAAAACGCCGCAGGGTGGTAACGGATATATTCTGGCTTGAAATATACAGCCCATAGCGGGTCGGACTGGCATTTTGCCAGGTAAAAATCTGCTGGGCTTCATCCCCAAAAAAAATCAGTTCCTTGCTGGGGGGATCAAAGTAGATGTACTGGCGGCTGTCCAGGGTTCCTTCGGGCCCCACATAATACCAGAGATCGTTGATAAAAGCCTCGAAAACCCCCGGTTCACCGCTTAACAGTTCCCGGAGACGGCGCTGTTCAATCTGGGACCCCGGAATCCGGGTGATTTTGCTTTGTTCATAAAGCCCGTTTCCCGGATTAAAGGCGTAGGTAATTTCCACCTGATCCAGAATATTATTCGATTCATAATCGTGGCCATAGGCGGCGATGGTAAAACTCCGCCCCCGGGCGATTCCCAAATGGTAGGCCTGGGGCCGCTCGGTTTCCTGAATTGAAATGGAGCCATCGATCCGCAGTTCCGCAATCCTGGTAAACGGCTGATTTATACCGGAAGAATCATAGGGCGGCGCGTCCGGTTGAAACTGGCTGTTTTTTCTGAAAATGGTCAGGGTATGTTCCCCCAAACCATTCATGCCGGTCAAAAGAACGCATACGCTCCGGTCGCCAATCAGATCCTGGGTATACAGGGATATAGTCCCCGGTCTGGCCGCCGCCGAGGGGGCGTTCCAAATCCGTTTGTATACCCGGTTTGTTTCGTCAAAATCAATGTAGGTGATATAGATGGGGCTTTCGATTTCCAGCAGATTCCGGTACGCCAGGATCTGCTCCTCCGCCGGGTCTCCGTCAAAATCCTGGGTCAATATGGCCACCATGATTTCCCCTTCTTCCAGGGCCGCCTTGACCTCGATACTGTCCCCGTAGGCCATTTTTTCCATTCCGTCCGCCAGGTTCCGACCATCCCCATTTGTTTCTCCGGGGATAATAATACGGGTTTGGCGCCGTTCCCGGTCTTTTCCGGCGTTTGTGAACGAAAAAGGCTGGAATATCAGCAGCAGGATTCCCAGGATACAGAAAAAAAACAGGCATATAACGCCAAAAAAGAGGTTTTTCCGGTTCATAGCTTTTCCAAAAGAGGTTCTATTATTTCCAATACCTGCCGCAGGGTTTCCGTGATTCCCAGCTTGCTTCTGAAACCGGCGGCGGTAACATGACCCCCTCCGCCAAATTGCTGGGCGATTTTTGAAACATTCACCGCCCCTTTGGAACGGAGGGAACAACGGATATTTCCTTCCCGGTTTTCTTTAACCATGATGGAAACGACGATTTTTTTTGCCATCAGGGGAACATTGATAAAAGCTTCGGCGTCCTCAATATTCGCTCCCGTGGATTCCAGGAATTCTTTCCGCACGATCAGCCCCGCAATCCGGCCCTGGGCGTGAATTTCCATCGTGGAAATAATCAACTTTCTCAGCAGCAGGGCCTCGGTGGAGGCGCTTTCGTTCAGCTCCCGGTATACCGTATAGGGGTGAACTCCCGCTTCAATAAGAAACAGCGCCGCCCTGAAAGACCGGGCGGTGGTTTTGATGTAGGCAAAGGAACCGGTATCGTAACTCAGCCCCGCGAAAGCCGCCGCGGCGGTATCCTGGTCCAGGCTCAGTCCCGCGGCCTGAAGGACCTCCACCGCGATTTCACAGGTCGAAGAGGCGGTAGAATCTATCAGGCCGGAAAGGGTGGAAAACTGATTGGGTTCATGGTGGTCGATAACAAAAGTTTCCCGGACCCGGCCAATCAGATCCCGTATACAGCCAATATGGTATTCATCCGAGGTATCCAGAATCAAAAGGGCCGATTTTTCCGGTAATTCTCCATGTTTTACCTGATCCCAGGCCGCGATCTTTTCGCCCGGATCCATAAAAACAAAACGATTCGCTATTTTTTCGGCGTTTAGAATATGAACAGTCTTACCCATTCCCCGGAAAAGCCGGTCGCATACCAGTTCCGCGCCTAGGCCGTCCGCGTCGGCGTTGTCGTGGGTTGTCAGAATAAAAGATTCATGTCTCGAAAGAAAATCAAAAAAATTTTCCAGCATGAAGCCGCCGTTCCCGGAACGAGGGGGATTAATTCCCGGAAAAATAGGCTGAAGCGGCCCGCTGAACCTGGGAATTAATGTCCAGGGCCACAATTAACGCCCGCCAGGACGGAAATTCTTCAATCCGGGAATACCGCAGGAGATTTGCCCCCGAGCCCAGGAGGGCAGGGGAAAGAGCGGAGGAAGAACCGCTGATTAGCAGGGTATAGGTTATCCCGGACCGGGAAGAAGTCCGGGCCGCGGCCCGCTGTGCGGCGTCCCGCAGGGCCCCGGCAAAATCCGCCTGATTCCCCCCGGCCTTCAGGGATCGGAGGGTTTTCTTGATATTTTCCCTTCCCTCAGCCCCGGAAAGGGTATCTGAATAGACAATTTGGGCCCGTTCGGCGGCATTCCAAATGATGAGCCGGTCTCCGTCCCGGAGAATCCCGTCCACCAGGTAGTTACAGACCCAGTTTACCGCCTCAGCTCCGGCGTTTTTTATTGCCGGGGAGCCATCCATAATAAGATAAACCTCAATAGGGACATTCCGGGAATCCTGGGCGTAAATTCCATGGGCCGTCAGCAGGAAGGCCCCCAGGAGTCCCGAAGCAATTTTCCTTAAAAAATTCCTGTACATAACTATATTTTAACATATTTTTTTATTTTACAACAATTACCAGAATCAATTGTCAAGATATAAAAAAAAGCGATGCAAAGGGCTTTACTTTTTCATTCAGATGTGAATAAGATATTATATAAAGAAATTTTGCAGTTTGTAGAATAAAATTTATTTATAAGGAGTCAGGATTATGGGAGCCATTGACCTGCCCAAAAGCCCGAATGTATTCCATCCGGAGAAACCGAGTGCCGTAGGTTCCCGGAATTCGTTAGCCCAGGAATACCGGGATCAGCAAAGTGAAGTAAACCAGCTTCTGGAAGAGGAAACCAACAAGGTTATCCACCATCT
>JAISAN010000122.1 GCA_031266635.1 Treponema sp.
ATAGGAGAATTATATGGCAGCGTCTGACGGCATGAATTATGCGCCCCAGGGGAAACCGAATCCGGTGGTCAAAAAGGGCGAATTCCCCTTTGCGGCTATCGGCCTGGATCACGGGCATATCTACGGTATGTGTAACGGCCTTTCCGAAGCGGGGGGAACACTGAAAAGCGTGTACGACCCGGACCCCAAAAAAGTGGATGCCTTTTGCGAAAAATTTCCCGGCCTTGTCCGGGCCCGGAGCGAGGAGGAAATTCTCTCCGACCCTGAGGTAAAACTGGTGGCCAGCGCGGCGGTAACATCAGACCGCTGTCCCCTGGGCCTGCGGGCCATGTCCGCGGGGAAGGATTATTTTGCCGACAAGGCGCCGCTTACCACCCTGGAGCAGCTGGAACAGGCAAAGGCAAAAGTTAAAGAAACGGGCAAAAAATACATGGTCTATTACAGCGAGCGGCTCCATGTGGAAAGCGCCGTGTTTGCGGGCCAGCTTATCGCCGAAGGGGCCATCGGAAAAGTTATTCAGGTCCTCGGCCTGGGCCCCCACCGGATCGGCGATCCTGCCAAACGGCCCCCCTGGTTTTTTGAAAAAGAAAAATACGGCGGTATTCTCTGCGACATCGGCAGTCATCAAATAGAACAGTTTCTGTTTTACGCCGGCGTCAAAGACGCGAAAATTGTTTCCAGCCAGATCGGCAATTTTAATCATCCCCAATTTCCGGGGCTTGACGATTTCGGCGACGCCACCCTTCTGGGGGACAACGGCGCGACCCACTACTTCCGGGTGGACTGGTTTACCCCCGACGGCCTCCAGATGTGGGGGGACGGCCGCTCATTTATCCTGGGCACCGAAGGTTTTATTGAGCAGCGTAAATACATGAACCTCGGTTTCAAGGGCAGCGGCGGCGGAAACGTATACCTGGCAAATCAGCGGGAAGAAACCTACTACAACGTGGAAGGAAAAGTCGGCTACCCCTATTTCGGGGAGCTTATCCTCGACTGCCTGAACCGGACCGAAAAGGCTATGACCCAGGAACACGCCTTCAAGGCCGCGGAACTCTGCGTCAAAGCGCAGATGCAGGCGGTTAAGATACGCTAGGGCGGAGGTTTTTTATGAAAAACAAAGGCAAGTCTTTTTTTCCGGGAACGCTCGTCATGGCGGCGTTTTTTGTTTCCTGCGTATCTTCTATACCAATTACCGTTAACCATCCGCCTTTAATGGACACAAACGGCATTGAACGGCTGGTGATCAGGCCCTTCGAGGGGTCGGGGGATCGGCAGCAGGTTGCCGAGGCCTTGACGCTCATCTTCAGGAATAAAACCAGCGGGACAGGCACATTCAAGATCGTGGAGTACGCCGGATACACGCCAAACGCGGGTATGGCGGACGCTGTTCTTATGGGAACTGTTACCGGTTATACGGTGAAGGACGGATCCCATCAGGTAAAACGTATTGAGAGGAGGGATGGTCAGAATGTTGAATACCAGGTAACGATCTATGACCGGGAGGTAAACCTCGAGTTTACCTATCGTATCATAAACGACCGGGACGGGACGGTTGTCCGTAACGGTGAGAGGAATATCTCACGCACGGTGTCGGATAGTAAAGAGAAACAGGCCGAACTGCAATCAGGCTTGTCTCTGGCCAGGCGCGCCGCCGAAGGTGCGTTGAGCACCTTTAACCGTGAAATAGTGCCCTGGACATCCACGGAAAGTCTGAAACTGGAAAAGGAGACCTCCCGGGACAAGGCGATCAAAACCAGGATGAAAGATGCCGATGCCCTGCTAAAGGCAGGAAATGTGAAAGCCGCCCAGGAGGCCTACGCTAAAATTTACGCGGAAACGGGCAGTCTGCCGGCGGGTTACAACGCGGCCATTTTGGCCCAGCCCCTGAACGGTCTTGACGCGGCGATTTCCCTCATGTCCAGTCTCGTAAACGCCACAGGGTATACCAAAGCCCGCACTGAGCTGGCCCGTCTGGAAGGGTTCCGTGGTGAAAATACAGCGGCGGCGGCAAACCAAACCGGCACGTCTGTCCGGGACCTGGCCATCAGAAAGGCATCGAGCGGGCTCATCGCCGCCCTTCCGGCGGGTTCGCGTGTTTCTTTGCTCAACATATCCACATCCGAAACAGGCATGGTTGATGTCGTTATCCGGGAAATAACGGACTCCCTCATAGCCACGGGGAATATCACCGTTCTGGACCGGCAGAATTTGGAGGTCATAAACGCGGAAAAACAATATCAGTCTTCGGGCGAGGTGAGTGACGACGCGTATGTGAGTATCGGCAAAATGCTGGGGGTGGAAACCATCGTAACTTTTTCTATCACCGGTTCGGGCGGTCAGCGTAAACTTACCATAAGGTCCGTGAGCGTTGAAACCGGCAAGGTTCTCTACAGCGATTCGACGGAAATATAAGGAAAGCTCCGGAAAACCCGTTTGGGTTTTCCGGGGTTTTGGCTACAGGCCCAGGGCTTCTGTCAGTTGTTTTTTCGGGTCCCCTTTCCGGTTCAGGGTTTTCGCCGCGGCGATGAAGCGGGGGAGGTCCCGGCCCGATCGTTCATACAGGTCCCGGTAAAAATCCCCGCCCCCGTAGTAGAGGCGGAATAATTCCAGGTACGCGTTATTGACCGTCACGGCGGAGAAGCCCCGGTAATTCTCGCCGGTGAAGCGGCTGTCGTATTCTTCGTCAAAGCGGATTTTGGCCGCCCCGATGATCGCTTCTTTTTTTCGCAGTTTTTCTTCTTTTGGATCATCACCGGCGTAGAGGCTTTCCAGTTCCCCGGTAAGTTCCCGGACAAAGGCCAGAAAAGCCGTGTTATCCGCTTCGGCCCTGGTCATCCGGCGGTATTCTTCCGAATCGGTCCCGAAACGGCTTTCCATGTAGAGCCGGGCCCCTTCGCTGCCCACAAATTCCGCCAGTTCCTCGTTAAACTGTGCCCGGCCCTTGAGAAACACGGTGGCATGAAGGGATTCATGGATGAGGAGGTCCGCCAGCCGTTCCGGGGGATAGGCGCGCATATAGGAGTAGAGGGGGTCCTGAAACCAGCCCAGGGTACTGAAGGCGTCAACTCCCCGGATCATGACATCCAGGCCCCGCTTCTCCAGTTTTTCCCGTTCCCTCCGGGCGTCCGCGGGATTAAAAAAGCCCTTGTAGGGCATAGGGCCCACCACGGGGAAGCGCCACTCATGGCGCTCAAAGGAATCCGCCGCGGAAGCGGACACCACCGCCGCCAGATAATTCCGGTCTATGGCCACATATTTCGTGTAGTTTTTTGTTGCCGCCAGCCCCAGCTCTTCCAGGGCAAAGCGCCGGATGTCCTGAACCCGCTCCACAAAGCGGCGGTTTTCTTCCGCCCCAAAAATATCCGCCGGATGAACATCCGCCGCCGGGCCGCCGGGCTCATCCGCGCCCGCCGGAGCATCGTCCAGCAGGGTCTCCAGGGGAACCGCCCGGCCCAGGTAGCCCAGCAGAGCCGTCCCCTGCTTCAGGGTATAACAGCCGGAAAAAACAGCGGAAACCGCCAGGAGCAGGGCGGCGGCGGCAATAACCGGGAACAGTGCAAGCGTTCTCATACCCATACTATAAGCGCCGGAAGATTCCGTGGGAAGCCGTGCCGGACAGGGCGCGGGGGCTCATTAGAAGGACCAGCGGAAATCAACGTATAAGATATTTTCCACATGATCCCGGGAAAATATGCCTTCGTACCCGCAGATAATATTGCCCCCCAGGACCGTAAAAATTACGGCCGGTTTAATGTTGAATTGGTAGGGCGAAAGATAATCCAGGGCCGCCGGATAGGCCCCGGTCTGGCCGGTCTTCAGTTCCTGGCCCGAGACATTAATATCCGCCGCCAGGTAGTAGCTGTTAAAATAACTTTTCAGGTTCAGGGATAATTCGGCCTTGATATTTTCATAGACCACATAGCTGGCGTAAGGCTCAAATTCTATCTGTCCCCAAATGGCCGTGCCCGTCTCATCCGCGTTATCCCCCTGCTTAAAAGTATATTTTGCCTTTACTTCGGCGTAAAATTGTTCCGTTACCGGCCAGGCCCCTTTGAACGCTATCGCCGTTTCTATGGGGGAAATTTTATAGTTCCCGCCGGTTTCAACGTCATTTTCACCGAGGTTGGTAATCAGGCCGTCCAGGGCCAGGCTGCCTTTTCCCCAAAAAATGTCGTTAAGGCCAAGGCCAAAGGCGATATTACCGGCTTGGGCTATGGGTTCGGCGTTGGGGTTACGGTGGAGCCCGCCGTCGGTATTGGCTTCGCTGTCATCGTATATGGGGTTATTGTCCCACATCAGAACGGCCCAAAATTTTTCAAAGGCATATTTTGCCCCAAACATAATGGTAGATAAATAATTTACCGGTTTGATACCGTCTTTGCCGGGATCAACAAAGTTAATTCCCAGGCTGATGCCCAAAGAAGGATCAAACCAGAAAACACGGAGCCCCGTATAACCAAGCCAGTCAGCGTTAATCCAGCCGCCGCTCGTTATGGGCGCGCCGCCGCCCTGTCCGCCCTTAAACAGAAGACGGTTCCGGTAAAAATTGGCCCAGATGTAATGATCCCCCAGATTTATGGAGCCGTCAAAATTTTTCAGATTCCCGTGGGCCCAGGTTCCCAGGTGGATGCCCAGGTCTTCCCGGGAATAGTCGAATTCAAGCCAGGCCTCGCCGTTGTAGGTTTCATTTTCCCGGGACGCAAAATAAAGGGTCAGGGGATATTCCTCGCCGTGGGCAAGCCCCTCAAGTTTTCCGGTATAATCGGAATTTTTTATTTCAAGTCCCGTTTTTACGCCGCCGCTCAGATTAAAACCGCCGCCTAAATCCAGCGCCCCGGCGGGAACCGCCGCTAAAAAAAACGCCGCCGCCGCTAATAAATATTTTAGGGAACTTTTGAAAACCCCGCCGGGATTTTTAGCTGTTCTCCTTGCCGGGAGGCGGGGGCATAATACCCCGCCCTTCAGGACGGTCTTTTTTCCAATACATAAATAGCGGGGTATGAAACCGCGCGGTATTGCCGGACCAAAGGTCCGCGATTTTCTGTCCAGGTCAATTTTCATATTTCGCTCCTTTTTTAAATGCTAATTAGAGTCTGTCTATAATGTAGACACATTATAGACAGACTACCTTAAAAACCGCATTTGCGTATGCAAATGCAAGGTCTGTCCATAAAGTAACCGACTTTATGGACAGACACTAAT
>JAISAN010000126.1 GCA_031266635.1 Treponema sp.
CCAACCGGGGTTTTCAGAGGTTCCCTCTACCTATAATTCGTAAATTTCATGGAGAAACAGGGTTGCCGTCTGGGCCACATTAAGGCTTTCGATATGGCCCGTTCCGGGGATACGGACCAGCACGGAACAGGCGTCCTTTACCTCCCCGGGAAGACCGGTTTCTTCGTTCCCCAGAACCAGCGCGAGCCCCGGCCGGCTTCCTGAAGGTTTCAGGTTTTTCCGCTTGTTCTCGATGATTCCCTCCAGATCCCGAATACGCAGCCGGGCCCGGGTATCCGTACCGATGGTGATGATATGCTGCGAAGCTGTCCGGAGAAAGGCCGCAGTATTCCGGATCCAGCGGAAAGTTACCTGTTCCATACCTCCCTCGGCAACCCGGTAGGCGCTGGTCGTCAGCCGGGCCTCACCGTCGCCTTCGCTTAAAATGATAAAATGACAGTCGAAAAAAGCGGCGGAACGTACCATAGCCCCCAGGTTATGATCGTTTCCCACCGAATGCAGGACCAGGCCGGTTTTTCCTTCCGCGGCCCACCGGGCAAGGTCTTCTTCCACCGCCCCCTCAAGCGCCGGTTCTTCGATCATCGCTGCCACCCCCTGATGGTGGAGGCTTTTGCAGATTCGTTCCAGTTCTTCATCGCCGCATAACTTATAGGGCCGTTTCCGTTCCGCAAGGTTTTTGCAGAGCCCGCTAAAGGCCTGCAGCCGGTCTTCCCGCAAAAAAAGGCGGTTTATTTTTTCAGGATGATATAAACCAAGGGCCAGGACGGCGTTCAGGCCGCAGACCGCAAGTTCATCGCTTAGCTTGTTCCGCATAAAAACAGTATACAACGGCCCGGACTTTTTTACAGGCCCAGGCTTGCCGCGTACTCCCTTGAATTGCCGCAAAAATGAGAAAAAGAAGGTAAAAGGCCCGCGGTTCGCGGAACAAGAGAAACGGCATCAAGCACTCACTCAGCGGCGGTTGAAAGAGCCTGCGGTTCCCGGTAATACTTACCGGTATGTTGACCCAAAGAATGTATTATGATTATTCGGAGGCCGGAATTTTCCGGGCGGAAATTCGGGAAGTCCGTCCCTGGGCGGGAAGGGAAACCGGGACCCAGGCAATTCTTCTGGATAAAACGATCTTCTATCCCGAGGGGGGCGGCCAAAGCGCCGACCGGGGAACCATTAACGGCGTTCCCCTGCTGGATGTACAGGAGGTGGATGGTGATATTCTCCATCTGGCTGCCGGGGATGGAACCGGGCTGGCCCCTGGTCCCGCGGAACTGGTTCTGGATGTCCGCCGCCGCCGGGATTTTACCATCCATCATACGGGCCAGCATCTCCTTTCGGGGACCATACTCCGCATCACCGGGAAACCCACCCTGTCCATGCGGCTGGGGGAAGAATTCTGTACCATTGATGTGGATACCCCGGACTTGGGGGAAGATGTTCTGGTTGCCGTTGAGGAAGCGGTGATGGACGCTATTGAAGCGGATTGTCCGGTAATTTTCCATTTTTGTCCCCCGGAAGATATTACCCGTTTTCCCCTGCGAAAGCGTCCACCCCAGGACGAGGAGCAAATACGGGTGGTGGAAATACAGGGGCATGACTTTTCCCCCTGCTGCGGAACCCACTGCGCTTCCACCGGGGCGATCGGCATCCTCAGAATTCTTGGAACAGAGAAGTACAAGGGCATGACCCGCCTTAGTTTTATTGCGGGCCGCCGCTGTCTTCGGGACAGCCGCCTCCTGCGGCGCAACGGGGAGATCAGCTCCCAGGCCCTCAAGGTTCCGGTGATGGAGACGGGGAAGGGGGTACTGGCCCTGCTGGAAAAAACCGGCAGGCTGGAACGGGAACTCAAGGCCCTGGAAGAAGCGGCCGCGGAGTTCAAGGCCCAGGCCCTGCTGGAAAAAACGGGTTCCGGCCGGGATTCCGGGCCCCTGGCTGAAATTTTTCCTGGAACAGGGATCGACGAGATCCTCCGTATTGGCCGGGCGGCCCAGAAAAAAACCGGCGCCCTGCTGGTTCTGGCTTCCGAAACAGATCTAAAATTCGCCGCCTTTTGCTCCCAAAAGGGCATTGATATCCGGCCCCTGATTAAGGACGCGATGGAAAAACAGGGTGGCAAGGGCGGCGGCGGGCCGGGGTTTTTCCAGGGACTGTTTGAATCACCGGAGGCCCTGTCCGCCTTTATGGCCGCGGTGCGGGCCGCCGCCGGAACCGGGGAGGACCGGCCATGAGTATCTGTACCAAAACCGGAGATGATGGAACCACGGGACTTGGCGGCAACCGGCGGCTGCCCAAAGATCATATCAGGATAGAATGTATCGGCACTCTGGATGAACTGGGGGCCTTTCTGGGGGACGCCAAAACCGCCATGAGGGAGGACACCGAAAATATTATCGAAGAAGTCCAGCGGGAACTGGTAAAGCTTTCGGCGCTCCTGGCCGGGGCTGCCGAAACGGAAACGGAATCCGGCGGCCCGGATGAGGAACTCCTTGATACCCTGATCCGGCGGCTGGAAGATACCCTGCCCCCCCTGCGGATTTTTATCCTTCCGGGATCAAGCCTGGCCTCGGCAAAACTCCACATCGCCCGGACCGTCTGCCGGCGGGCGGAACGGCGGCTGGTGAGTCTTAACCGGGAGGAAGGAATTCCCCCGCCGGCGCTCCGGTATATCAACCGGCTTTCGGATCTGTTGTTTCTGCTGGCGCGAAACGAAGACGAATGAGCTTGCTCCAAAACCCGGTTGGTGCGGACCTGCTGCCCGATGAACAAGCTTCGAATATTAGCGCCCCTGGGAAGCCTCCGCTTCCCCGGAAGCCGGGGGTTCCCCGGAAACCGGGGAAGGAATTCCGGCGATATTTGAGGCCGCCCAGCCGGAAACGATCTTTTTCAGCCCCTCGTCCAAAAGTTTGAGGGGCTTGCCACAGTTTGGGCAGAGAAAGCGGCCGTCTTCATCCAGGTTTTTTTTGGCGCAGCCGATACACCATGCGCCGCCGCAGGAGGGGCAGATTCCCGCGGGAAAATCATCCGGGGGCATGGCGTAGAGCCGGACCGGCGGTGAAGGGGGGAGGTCGCGGGGAACCCGCCAGTTCCGCCCGCAGGAGGCGCAGCCAATAAGCCGGCTGGTTCCAGCCTCCAGTTTCCGCCGCAGTTCCTCAAGCCCCCCGGCGGCTTCCCCGCCGGGTTTCAGGGCCTCAAGCCGGAGGATGATGTTCCGGGCCTCATCCCAGCGGCCCGTGGAACAGTAAAGCCAGCCCAGGGACAAAAGCGAGGGCGTATAGTTCCCGTCCATATCCAGGGCCGCCAGGGACGCGGATTCGGCCCGGACAAATTCTCCCTTTTTTAACGCCACATAGCTAATCTGTTCCAGAATTTCAGGAGAAGGCGCCCGGCTGTGGGCCTGGGCGAGCAGTTCATCGGCCTGGCCGTAATATCCCAGTTTGATAAGGTTGGAAGCCCGGTTGGCAAGATACTCGATGTTATCCGGGGAAGCGGCCAGGGCCCTCCGGTAATATTCATCCGCCCCCTCGTATTTACCGGCCCGGACCAACAAGTTCCCCGCGTTGTTTGCCAAAAGCCCCTGGGGATCGTCCGTTTTATCCGCCTCAAGAATACGCAGGGCTTCATCAAGAGAACCCTGCAAATAATACAACAGCGCCCGGTTTACCCGGATAGCCGGAACTTCTCCCAGGGAGGCGACGGCCTTCTCCAGATGTTCCGCGGCTTTTTTTTGCTCCCCATTAGCAAGTTCCACCTGGGCGGCAAAGTTATGAACCCAGCCGTCACCGGGCATAAGTTCGAGGGCGGCTTCCAAATCCTTCAAGAGCCGGGGATCTGCCGGGTCCCCGGAAAAGAGGAAACGGTTTTCCGCAAGCTTAAACCGGAAAAGGCCGAAGTCCGGGGCAAGGCGGACGGCTTCTTCCAGAAACGGAAACGCCTCCCTCCGTTTCCCCTCCCGGATCAGGAGCTGGCCCCGGAGGAAACTGAGCGCCGGGTCCTGGGGGGGCCGGGGTCTCCGGGCCTTCCGTTGTTCCTCAGCCTTGAGAAATTCGGCCTCCGCCATATCCCAGTCCTCAATGCTGTACGCCCACTTGCCCGCCAGGGCACGGGCTTCCCAATCGTCCGCCCCCAGGGAAAGGAGCTTCGGTACCAGAATCCCCAGATCCTGATAATTATCCCGGCCAAGAAAAGCCCGGCCCGCCGCGAGATACCGCTTCAGCGCCTCATCCCGGCGGCCCAATACTTCATATACGTTGGCGGCGTTTTTCGCCAGGAGCCCGTTTTCTCCATCCAGCGCAAAGGCCCGGTCATAAGCGGCGGCGGCCTTTTCGTATTCCCGCAGATTCCAGCAGGCATGCCCCAAAAGAGTATGGAGAACCGGATCATCTTCCCTGATGCTTATGGCCTGGCCGGCGTAATCCCTGAGTTCAGAAAATTTTTCCGCCCCGGAGAGGATCTTTGCTTTTTCGGTAATCGCCGCCTTTCCCTCCGGGCTTTCCCGGCCCTGGGCAAGACAGGCCCCGATGTATTCCTCCGCCTCAACGTAAAGTCCAAGCCGCAGGGCAAGCCGGGCCGCCAGCAGCAGTTCCCGCTGGCTTCTCCGGCCCTCCGCCCCCGGGGGCCGTTTTTCCCAGACTTTTTTCAACTGAACAAGGGCCGGGCCGGGCTCCGCCATGGCGGCAAAGGTTTCCGCCAGCCGGAAACGGCTTTCTTCGGGTATGGGGGCCTGTTCTTTCCAGTAGTTATATGTCTCCTGCACCTGGGAAATCCGGGACTCCACCGAAAGGCTTTCCAGAAAAGCCTGGGCCGTATATGCCGCCCCCGGCTCACCGGCCTCGTAAGACGCCAGGGCAAAACCCAGGCAGCCCGAAGCTATAGAAGGATCATTGACTTCGGCGGCCCAGATGCCGTTGATTAACAAAATCAGATGGCTGCCAAAGGCGATTACCGTAAGTTCCGCAACAACATCCGCCACAGTCCCGGAATTCGTTCCACCCTCCCCGGCCGCCTCCGGGGGCCGCGCCGGGACTTCGGTCCAGCCGATTAAGGGGAAGGGCATATTGTTCCGTACCGCGTCCAGCCGGAAATACGATTTACTGGAAATCAAGATCAGATAATACGTTCCCTCATCGCTCATGCGGAACAGCACTCCCGCCGCGGCGTAAGCTCCCAGGCTGTCCAGGCGGAACCGGGCTTTAATAAGCTGATCCCGGTAACGGTACTCCGGGGCATCCACCCAGGCCAGACAATTTGTTTTTTTCAGGCCCAGGGCCAGACTCTGACGGTACAGGTAGGCGTCATACGAAGTTTCTGATTTAATGGCAAAACGGGTCCGGTTTGGTTTTGAAAAATCCGCGTTCCATAATTCCCCAACCGTTTCGTTGGCGGGAAGTTCGGGGCGTTTCTTTTTCATCAGGGCGAAAAAGAAGCGTTTTAGAAAACCAGACATACTATAGATGTACCCCAAAAGCCCTGAAAAGTCGAGGTCTTTTTATGGATATACAAAAACTGGACCGGTATTTATTACGCACCGCGCTTATAGTGTTAGGCGTATCTGTCATTTTCGGATTTATAATAAGAAATTTGATGAAGGAACGGAGCATTACCCTGGTTTTTGCCCAGTTTTTGGACAATGGGCCGGAACAGGATACGATGGCTTCACTGGTCAGGGAATTTGAAGAGCGGAATTCCGGTATACGGATCAGGCTGGACAACAGGAAAGACGGAAACGCCGGTGAACCGGACAGATCCCCCCGGACAAATCTTCCCGCTGATATAATCGCCCTTGATGAAGGACGGATCAACACCTTTATCCGGCAGGGTCTGCTCGCTTCCCTGAGCCCCTATGTTTATTCCGGCGCGGAGTTTGGGCAATGGGTTATCCCGCTGGTCTCTTTTATGGATATTCTTTTTTACAATATTGATGTGTTAGAAACCGCGGGATTCGACCGGCCGCCGAAAACCAGAGCCGATTTTCTTGTCTGCGCCAGAGCCGTAGGGGCCCTGGGGAAAGAAGCGTCCGGGGATGGGGAGGAACATTTTGGCGCCGCCCTGGCTTTAAGCCCGGTGGATCCCCGAAGTATCCGCCGGGATGTTTTTTCCTGGATCTGGGCTTCCGGCGCCGTACTGACCCGGGAAGGCAAACCGGATTTTCTGGGACGGCCGGTCATCGAAACGCTGGATTTTTTGGGACAGTTAAACAGGGAAGGACTGCTTTCGCCGGAAAGTTTCGATAAAACCGGCGCACTAAAAACCGAAGAATTCGCGGCGGGAAAGATCGCCATGATGATTGGTTCGGTGGAAGATATACCCTTTTTGCGGAAACAGATGGGAGATTCGGCCTTTGGCATTACCCTGATCCCCGTTCCGGCGGATTATGCGGGAAAACCGGTTCTCGGTCCTTCCCAGTGGTACGCCGGCATATCCAGCGACTGTGAATACCCGGACCAGGCCTGGGCCTTCCTGAGCTTCCTGGCGGAAAAAAGTCCCTTCTTGGCGGCCCAGGTCCGGGCAGTACCGGGCAGCGGCGATAGTCCCGGCGCTTACATCCGGGAGGATGAGTTTTATTCCAAGGCCTGGGACATGTACGAGGCGTCGGATGTGATTCAGGAATTTTCCGGTTTTCCCGGCGGGGATGAACTGGAAGACATTATCCGGGAAGAATTGCTCCCCCTCTTTGAGGGAACCAAAAATGCCGCCGAAACCGCGGCGGCCATACAGAA
>JAISAN010000149.1 GCA_031266635.1 Treponema sp.
TGGGTGCGGTTCCTGAAAAGCGCGGGGCAGCGGTACTGGCAGATTCTGCCGCTGGGGCCCACGGGCTGGGGGGACAGCCCCTATCAGAGCTTTTCCGCCTTTGCCATCAGTCCCTACTATATCGACCTCGATACCCTTGCGGGGCAGGGCCTCTTGAAGGAACAGGAGCCGAGCGCCGCCGCCTGGGGCCGGAGGGCGGACAAAACCGATTACGCGGCCCTGTACCGCCGCCGGGAACCGCTGCTGCGGGCGGCCTTTGCCCGCTTTAAACCCGGCGGGGAATTCCACGATTTCCGCGCCAAAAACAGTTTCTGGCTGGAGGATTACGGGTTCTTTATGGCCCTCAAAAAAAAGCGGCGGGGCAGGTCCTGGCTGGACTGGGAAAGGGGCCTCCGGTTCCGGGACGATAAAACGCTGGCCCGGCAGCGGAAAGCCTGCGTCCCCGATATTGAATACCACGCTTTTGTCCAGTACCTGGCCTATACCCAGTGGAAAAGCATCAAAGACTACGCCAACAGCCAGGGGGTTCAGGTAATCGGTGATATACCGATTTATGTCGCTATGGACAGCGCCGATACCTGGTCTCAGGGCGAACTTTTTTACCTGGACGGGGAGCGCAGGCCCGTCTGCGTTTCCGGCTGCCCCCCGGACCCCTTTTCCGCCGAAGGGCAGCTTTGGGGGAATCCCCTGTACCGCTGGGATGTAATGGGCAAAACCGGTTTTGCCTGGTGGCTTGCCCGGCTCCGGGTGTGCCTGGGCCTCTACGATGTGCTGCGGATCGATCATTTCCGGGGGCTTGAAAGTTATTATTCCATCAGGGCGGGGGCGGCCAATGCCAGGGAAGGCGAGTGGATCAAGGGGCCGGGTTTAGGTTTTATCGGGGCGGTAAAAGCCAATCTCCCCGGGGCAAATATCATTGCCGAAGATTTGGGCTGCCTGACCCCGGAAGTCAGGGCCCTGCAAAAGGCCTCGGGTTTTCCGGGGATGAAGGTTCTCCAGTTTGCCTTTGACTCACGGGAAGGGGCGGATTATATGCCCTACAATTATGAACGGGATTCGGTGGTCTACACCGGAACCCATGATAATACCACCGCCCTCGGCTGGTTCGCTTCCGCCCGGCCTGAGGATGTGAAAACCGCCCTGGACTACTTTGGCGTCAAAAACAGCCGGGAAGGGAACTGGGCTTTTATCCGGGCCGCCCTTTCCAGCGCCGCCGCTGCGGCGATTATACCGGCGCAGGATTATCTTGGCCTGGACGGCAGGGCCCGGATGAATACGCCCTCCACCCTGGGGGCCGGTAACTGGCGCTGGCGGATGCTGCCCGGCGCGGCAAGCCCCGAACTGGCAGAAAAGATTCTCCGCCTTACCGGGATCAACGGGCGTTGTATTCAGCGTTAATTTCAAATCTAATAGATTTGTTTGGAAACTTCAGTTTCTGAACAACAACCACAAAAAATGTTTGTATTGCGGGGGGCAGGGGGATGAAGGAAAAGCGGGAGGAGTACCTGGAGCTGTTGTTGGAAAACAGCCCGGACATCATCTTTCTTCTTGATAAAAGGGGAGGTATTATCCACTGTTCCCGGATATTCCTGGCCCTCACGGGGACGGCGGATTTTGATATGATCAAAGGCCGTACTTTTGAAGAAATGTATGAGCAATTCGGAGAAACGCAATTTCTGATACAGAGCCGGGAACGGTTCCGGCAGGTCAAGTCGGGGCAGGAAACGGCCGCCGAAAACGCCAGTTTTATTTTTTCCGGCCTGGACCGGCCCCGCAATTATTCCATTAACAGTGTTCCCATTTACGACGGCGGCGGCAATTTTGACGGCGCCCTGATGTTTTACCATGACATTACCGATCTTTTCCATGCGGAGGAGGATGAACGGATCCGGGCCATGTTCGACGCCATTCCCCTGGCCTGTACCTTTTGGGACGCCGGGGGGAATGTGGTGGACTGTAACCAGGAGGCGCTGAACCTTTTCAAGGTTCCAGATAAGGAAGAATTCTGCCGCCGCTTCAGCGATTTTTCTCCCCTGTTCCAGGAGGACGGCAGCCTGAGCCGGAAAAAAATAAAAGAAAATTTTTGGGAAACCTACCGGGAGGGCGATATAAAATTCCCCTGGCTCCACCTCGATGCCGGAGGGGAACCGCTTCCCTGTTTTGTTAATCTGGTGCGGGTTAAATACCGGGACGCTTACCGGGTGGTGGGTTATACCCGGGACCTCAGAGACATCCGGGAACTGGAGGACCAGCGGCGGGCGGCGAATGAACGGAACCGGGAGCTGGAGATTCAGACCAGGGCGGCCAAAGTCGCCTCGGAAGAAAAAAGTAAATTTCTCGCGTCCATGAGCCACGAAATCCGGACCCCCATGAACACCATTATCGGCATGAGCGAGCTGATGCGGACCGATAACCTTGATGAAACCCAAAAAAGTTTTCTTACGGATATCAGGAAAATGTCAAAAGCCCTGCTGCAGATCATCAACGATATTCTTGATATTTCAAAGATCGAAGCGGGCAGAATGGAACTGGTGCCGGTACATTTTAACCTTTCCGAATTGTACGACAATATTTGTTCCCTGAACCGCTTTAGCGCGGAAGTCAAAGACCTGGAATTCCGCCACACCCTGGATCCCCGGCTTCCCCCGGTAATATACGGAGACGATGTGCGGATTCGCCAGGTACTGACCAACCTCTTGAATAACGCGATTAAATATACCGCCCGCGGCTGGGTGGAATTCCGGGCCGAACGTCTTTTGCGGAACGGCAGGGAGGACACCCTTGTTTTTTCCGTCAGGGATACGGGGATCGGGATCAGGAAAGAGGATTTCCCGAAACTTTTCGGCAACTTCCAGCAGCTCGACCGTTCCGCCAACCGCGGTATCATGGGAACCGGCCTGGGGCTGGCGATTGCCAGAAAACTTGTTACCATGATGGGCGGTGAAATTGTTTTTGACAGCGAATACGGCAAAGGTTCGGTGTTCACCGTGTACCTGCCCCTGGCGGAAGGGGACCCGGAAAAAGTAACGCGGAAGCTTCTTAAGTCCCGGCTTATTGCGGCGGATACGGCCAGGGTTCTGGTGGTGGACGACAATAAAATGAACCTCAGGGTTGCTCTGGCCTTTCTTGCTGCCCACAATATCACCGCCGATACCGCTCAAAGCGGTTCGCAAGCTATTGAGCAGGTGATCAACAAAAACTACGACATTGTTTTTATGGATCAGATGATGCCCGGAATGGACGGGATCGAGGCGGTCCGCCGGATCCGGGCCCTCGCGGAAGAAAGGGGAATAGAACGGGTAAGGGCTATGCCGATCATCGCTCTTTCAGCAAACGCCGTTTCCGGGGCCCGGGAATTCTTTTT
>JAISAN010000203.1 GCA_031266635.1 Treponema sp.
TCTTTAATCCAGTTAATTTCAATCGCGTCAAAATAGTCATCCCGGACGACTTTTTTGATCGCCTCCGCCACATTGGGGTCTTCCCCCCGCATGTTGGCGGGGTAGGCCATAAAGCTGATAAGCCCCACCTTGAAATACTTGTGAATTGATTCTCTCATTTTGATAATCCTCGCTTCTTGTGGTATTGGGGCCGGTAAAGGCCCCGGCTCTTAATAAACAAATTCCTTGCAGTTGTTCAGGGCGGCGCCCATGGAACAGTCAACCTGAGGATCGCAGACAATATCGATCACCGCGGGCTTGCCCGAAGCCTGGGCCCGCTTCAGGGCCGGCCCGATTTCGTCGGGCTCAAACACCCGTTCCCCGTAGCAGGCAAACCCTTCTGCCACTTTGACATAATCTATCATTCCCTGGTTTTCTTCCATGGCCACGTCGCACTCGTAGCCGTAGGCGTACTTCTGGTTCTGCCGGATGAGCCCCAGGTAGGCGTTGTTCACCACCACCACGATGACGGGGATCTTGTGTTTGGCGCAGACCGCCAGTTCCTGGACGTGGAAGGTAAAGCCGAAGTCCCCCATGACCGCCACCGCCTGTTTTCCCGTGGCGACCGCCGCCCCGAAGGCCGCGGGAATGTCGTAGCCCAGGGTTCCGGCGCCGCCCGAGGGGAGGTAATGCCGGACCCGGCTGACCCGCTGGAGCTGGCCGGACCAAATCTGGGTGATCCCGCAGCCGGTGGTAAAAATGGCGTTATCCCCGAAGTAGTTGTTCAGTTCCCGGAACACCCGGTGGGGGATGATGGGCTTTTGGGTATAACCGGTTTTCCGGGCCAGTTCCTTGCGGAGCTGGGGCAGATTGGCCGCGTCCACATGGCTGGCGGGCCTGCCGGTTTTTTTTGCCTCCGCGATAAGGGCCAGGATCGCCTTTTTCGCGTCCGCCACGATCCCCAGATCCGCGGGGAAAATCTTGCCGATTTCCCGGCTCTCAATATTGATGTGGATGAATTTGCGGTTCCCCCGGTACACGTCCAGGGCCCCGGTGTGGCGGTCCGTAAAGCGGCAGCCGATACCCAGTACCAGGTCCGAATCCAGGAACACCCGGTTCCCGATGGGCTGGCCCACCTGGATGCCGCAGTGCCCGGCGTTCAGGGGATGTTCCTCGGGGATGGCCCCCTTGGCCATGTAGGTGGTGATTACCGGCAATTTAAGGGTCTCCGCCAGTTCCCGGGCCGCGTCCGCCGCGTCCGCCAGAACCACCCCGCCGCCGATGAGGAGCAGCGGGTTTTTCGCCTCGTTGATCATGGCGATGGCCCGGCTAATATCCGCCGGGGCCGGTTCCGGGGAAGCGATGGTCCGGGGCTTGTAGGAAGCGGGATCGAATTCAATGTCCGCGTTCTGGGTGTCCAGCGGCAGATCAATGACAATGGCCCCCGGTTTGCCTTCCCTGGCCAGATAAAAGGCTTCCTGAAAAATTTCCACCACCTTGGACGGGTCGGTGACGCAGTAGGTTTTTTTCGCCACGGGCTCGCAGATTTTCGCAATGTCCACGCACTGGAATGCGTCTTTCCCCAGTTGGGCGGTCACCGCCTGGCCGGTAATGGCAAGCACCGGGATACTGTCGATGTTGCAGGTATACACCCCGGTTACAAAGTTTGTGGCCCCCGGCCCGGAGGTACAGAGCGCCACCGCCATGTTCCCCGAAGCCCGGTAATAGCCCCCCGCCGCGTGAACCGCCGCTTCCTCATGGCGGTGGCAATAATGCCGGATCTTGCTCTGCCCCAGGAATTTGTAGAGGCCGTTGATTCCCGCCCCCGGAATGCCGAATGCCGTGGTGATCCCCTCAATTTCGAGGATCTTGATAATCGCCTCAGACGCTTTCATCGTTCCCATGATATGCTCCTTGTAATTCTAATAGTTAAAATTCAATTCCAAGAATAAGTATATCGGGGGTTTTATAAAAAGGCAAGCTCTTTTTTTGTTTTTTTATACTTTTTCCCGCTGAAGTCCAGGATATAAGGGGGGGGGCCACTTTCCGGGCATTTTTTCACGGCGGGGACATTATCTTTGGCCGCCGCGCTGCTCAGGCTCAAGCCTTCGCGCATGGAACCGGTATTGTGGCCTTTTCTGTGCGCCGGGCGTGTGCTGTATTTTTTGCCTCACGCCCCTTGACGGGGCACCTTTACTCCGCCCCGCCCTGGGCTCCAGCCTTGCCCCCATTATGTAAAGACTTGCGGAGGGCATCCGGCCCGGAGCAAGTCTTCCGCCCACCCCCCAGCCGGGAAGCAGCATATTTTTTAATTTGTTTTGTCAATATATTATGAACCTTCTCTTTCGCCCATGTGGCAATCCGGGACCCCCCCGTGTATGCAGCGGCGGCAACTTTTCTGTATAGTACAGGTATGGGGCGGGACGGCGGGGCGCTAAACGGCGACAACACTCTTTTCCGGGGCTTCCTGGTGCATTGTTACGCGGATTTCCGGCGGGACCGGCTCTACTGCGTCGGCCGCCTTATGGACGGCAGATCCTTCGCCGCCGTGGAAGACCGCTGGCGGCCCTATCTGCATATTTACGGGGAGGACAGGAGCCGGGCACTGTCCCTTCTTTCGCGCCTGTCTTTTGAGATCCGGGACGCGGAACTGGAAGCGTTTTCGGGAAGGGAGAAATTGTATATGCTCCGGTTTTCCCGGTACGGGGACAGAGCCAGGGCGGCGGAGACCCTGGAAAACGCCGGTATACCCAGTCCCGACGGGGATACAAAACCGGCGGACCTCTTTTTATCGGAAACATACATCCGGGGGCCTTTGGAAATCCGGGGCCGGGTACGGCCGGGACGGCGGGTGGATCTGGTTATTCAGGAAAGTGAATTTTCAGCTCCCCCTAAAGGCGGCGAATGGTCCTCCGGGGACATACCGCTCCGGGTCGCTTCCCTGGATATTGAAACCGATACCCGGACCGGGGTTATCCGGGCGGTATCTTTGGCCTGGACCGGCGGTCTTGCCGGGACGGGGACGGTTTCCGGGGCGGAGGGCGGCCTGGCGCGGGTGTGGCGGCCGGGGACAGAGCTGAATCCCGCGGGAATCCCCGCCGGAGACGGGGTGTTTTTCCATTCCGATGAAAAATCCCTTCTCAGCGCTTTTACCGGCGATCTCCGCCGGGCCGATCCCGATGTAATCACGGGCTGGAATATCCTGGATTTTGATCTGGCCCGTTTATCGGAACGGTTCGCGGCCCTGGGGATCCCCTTCTGCCTGGGGCGGTCCGGAGAACCGGCAAAATATTTTGCCGGGGAAGTTTCGGCGAAATTCCCCGGCCGGGGCCGCCGTTCCGCCGCGGTACTGGCGCCTGGGCGGCAGGTGCTGGACGCCCTGCGGGTGGTTCGGGCCGGTTCCTGGGGCCGGACGGGAGGCCTGGGCGGCGGTTCTTCGGATTATACCCTGGAAGCGGTATCCCAGGCGGTGCTGGGGGAAGGGAAGATCGTCCACTCCTCGGGGGAAGAAAAGATCGCCGAACTGGACCGGCTGTACGCGGAGGAGCCCGGACGTTTCGGGGAATATTGTTACCGGGATGCGGAACTGGTGCTTCGGATCCTCGAAAAAACCGGCCTCTTCCGGTTGACCCTGGAACGGGCCGTCCTTACCGGGGTCAGTCTGGATAAGGCCTGGACCAGCGTGGTGAGTTTCGAGCAAATCTACGGCATGGAACTGCGGCGCCGGGGCATTGCCCCCCCGCACCGGGAACCGGAGGTCCGCGTCTCCGGCGCCGCCGGGGGAACCGTGCTGGACCCCCGGCCGGGGCTTTTTAACAATGTGGCGGTCTTTGATTTCCGCAGCCTTTACCCCACGATTATGCGGACCTTCAATATTGATCCCCTCTCCCATGCCCGTGTGTCCCCAGAACAAGCTCTGTCCCCCATTCAGGCCCCCAACGGCGCCGCCTTTTCCCGGGAACCGGGGGTCCTGCCCGCCCTGATCGCCGCTTATTTCGCTTCCCGCCGGGAAGCCCTGGACCGGGGGGACGAAACCGCCGCTCATGTGTACAAAATCCTGATGAACAGTTTCTACGGGGTGCTGGGAACCGGGGCCTGCCGCTACGGCCGTACCGAACTGGCGGGAGCCATCACCTCCTTTGCCCGGAAGTGGCTCCTCCTTACCAGGGACTGGTTTGCGGAGCGGGGATTTTCCGTACTGTACGGGGACACGGATTCCCTTTTTGTGGAAACGGGCCTGGAGGACCGGGCCGTTTACCGGGATTTTGAGGAGCAAGGCGCCGCCCTGGCCGCCGGGGTAAACCGTTTTCTCCGGGAAAAAATACAGGAAGCCTATCAACTAAACTCGTTCATCGAACTCCGTTTTGAAAAAGCCTACCGCCGTTTTTTGATTCCCCCCCTTCGGAACCTGGGGGATGAAGGGGAGAGCCGGGGCCGGGCCAAGGGCTATGGCGGCTATCTTATCCGGCCCGCCCCGTCGGGGACAACAGGCGGCGACACTCTGGGGGTAGAGGTGAAGGGCATGGAGGCGGTGCGGAGCGATTCGACCCCCCTGGCCCGGCGGCTCCAGCTTGAACTTCTGGAACTGGTGTTTTCCGGGGCCGGGGAGGCGGCTTTTCAGGACAGGATCCGGGAAACCTTAAAAAAACTCCGCGCCGGAGAGCTGGACGGGGAACTGATCTACCGGAAACGGCTGTCCCGGCCCCCCGAAACCTATACCGCCTCCACCCCGCCCCAGGTCAAGGCCGCCCGTGCCTTGGGCTGGAAAAACCGGCGGGGTACGGTGGAATACGTGTGGACCCAAAACGGGGCGGAACCGGCGGCCCTTCCCCACGGCCCCCTGGATTATGATCATTATGCCCTTTCCCAGGTTTTTCCTGTAGCCCACTCCATCGCTTCCGCCGCCCATTGGGACGCCGCTTCCCTGAGCCCCCGGCCGGCGGGACTTGGGGCCTTTGAACAGTCAGGCCAACTGGAGCTGGGTCTGTAAGGCCCGCCGGCGGGCCCAGGCTTGCGTAATTGTCATTTATAAAATAGTCTTCTATAATAGATTATTAAATTATCATACCAGGGCTGTTTCAAAAACTGACCGGGTTTTAAAACAGGCTCATGTCATCAATCTGGTTAGACACCGTTTCGGAGCCGATACTATTTTTCAGGAAAAGCGTGGACCGGCGGTCTGAATCCATAATGCGTTTGTATTATGGACAGACTCTATTCCATGCGGGGAGTATATTTTGGACAAGAAAAGTAATTTTCTCATTATTCTGGTGATCGGCAATATTGCCAACGCTCTTATCACATTTGCCCTTTTGTTTTTGTTCCGGGCAGCTTCGGTTCCGCCTTTCACCATGCTGCTGCGGGTTGGGCTTCCGGGGCTGGGCTTTATCGTCCTGGCTACCCTGATCCTGGGAACCAGCGCCCGGTTTTTTGATCCCGGCAATTTTAAGGTTTCCGGGAAGGCCTATAGCGCGGCCCTGGAAAAAATCGGAGCGGTACCGCTCAAAATGATCGCCCTGCTGGCGGTGCTGGAAAATGTCCTCCTGGCGGGGCTTTTTATCCAGGGGGCCGCCATTGGAATCCAGCCGGGGCTGGGGGCTCCCCTGTATGTCGTGTGTTTATCCCTGGGGCTTCTGGTGGGGACTTTTATCTATGTCCTCACCGACCGGCTGGTATCAAAGACCCTGATCGCCAACAATCTCTTCGCCTATCCCCGGGATCTGCGGGAAGGGCGGCAGAGTATCAAAATGCTGATTGTCCCCGTGGTGGTGGCCCTTATCGCTGTTCTCTACAGCCTGTCCTCCTTCCTGCTGATCGTTACCCGGGCGGGGGGAAACATTCTGGTCATGGAGGGCGGGGACTGGGCCAGTATGGCGGCCCTTATCATCTTTTTGATGCTTATCATATCCGCCCTGGCCTTTACCCTGAAAAAAAGCACCTCCGGCCTTTTTGACGCGGTGATTGCCCAGCTGGAAAATTTGTCCTCCGCCAAAAAGGATCTGACCCGGCGGATCTCCATCTGTTCCGTTGATGAAGTGGGAACCATTGCCGGAATGGTCAACAGCTTTTGTGAAAACATGGGAACCGGAATGCGGGACATCAAGGCCGGCCAGGGGGATCTGTCCGCATCGGGCCTCAAACTGGAGGAGAATGCCGCCGGCATGGCTTCGTCTTTGGGGGGTATTTCCGAAGCGGTGGAACAGGTCCGCCTGAAAGCCGGCGAGCAGATACACAGCGTGGCCGAATCTTCCACAGCGGTACACCAGATCGCCCAAAGCATTGAATCCCTGGACAATTCCATCAGCACCCAGGCGGCCAGCATGAGCCAGGCTTCCGCGGCGGTGGAGGAGATGATCGGGAACATTGCCTCCATCGGCGGGGTTACGGAAAAAATGGCTGTCCAGTTCAAAACCGTGGGCGATGCGGCGGCGGCGGGAATGGCGATACAGCAGGAAAGCGGGGGCCAGATCAAGGAGATTGTGGAGCAGTCCCAGGCTTTGCAGGAGGCGAACCGGATTATCGCCACCATCGCCGCCCAGACCAACCTTTTGGCCATGAACGCCGCCATTGAAGCGGCCCACGCGGGAGAGGCGGGGCGGGGTTTCTCCGTGGTGGCCGACGAGATACGGAAACTGGCGGAGACTTCCTCCGGGGAATCCCAGAAGATCAGCGCCGAACTGAAACAGATCGTGGAAACCATCAACCGTATCGTGAAAAACGCCAAAGCCGCGGAACAGTCCTTTGCCCAGGTTTCCGTCCGGGTAGATGAAACGGGAAAGCTGGTGCAGGAAGTGGATAACGCCATCAGGGAGCAGAAGGACGGGGCCGGGCAGGTGATGGAAGCCTTAAAGGTGATGAACGATGTAACCTCCCAGGTCAGAACAGGTTCCGGCGAAATGAGCGCGGGCAACGAATCCATGTTGAAGGAAATCGGCGCCCTGCAGGACCAGGCCCGGGAAATAGACGGCAGCATTTCCAAAATGGCGGAGGGTATAAGCACGGTGAATACCGGCGCCCAGGAAATTTCCGCCCTGGCCCTGAGCAATCAGGCGGCGATTACGCAAATTTCCCAAATCGTGGACAGCTTCGAGGTGTAAAAGGGCGGCCTGCGAACCTTCGGTTCGAATGGAGTTTGCTTAGACTAAAACGTTTGATTAAGAGAAACCGCAAAGGGCGCAAAGGAGGCACAAAGTTCGCAAAGAAAGCCTTATTCTTTGTGTCCTTTGCGTAAGCTTGGCGATCTTTGCGGTAAATTCTTCATTTGCTTATTCTTCTTTTTAGTCTAATCAAACTCCTAGCCGGGCGTCCAGCCCAGTTCCCGGGAAGCTTTTTCGCTTATCATCTTGAGAAAGGGGACGATTTCTCCAATCCGCTTTTTATCTATCCGGGTAATGGGGCCGGAAACGCTTATGGCGGCCACGACCCGGGCCTCAAAATCCCGCACCGGTACGGCAACGCAGCGGACGCCTTCCTCACATTCCTCGTCGTCCATGGCATACCCGGCCTTTTGCACCCAGGCCAGTTCTTTTTTCAGGGATTCCATATCCGTGATGGTGTGTTTGGTATACCGGGGAAAGCCGAATTTTTGTTCCAGCTCCGCAAGCTGGTCCCCGGAATAGTTGAGCAGGTGGAGTTTTCCCACCCCGGTGGCGTGCATGGGCGCCACATGCCCGATGCGGTGCAGGGTTTGGAGCATCCGGCCCGAACCTTCTTCGGTGGCGATATAAACCATCCGCATATTCTGCTCGATACAGAGGGACGCAGATTCATCAAAGGCCGCGGCAATCTGTTTGACATATTTTACGAGGGAACTCTGGAAGGGAAAATTGATCTTCGCCCGGGAACCCAAATTCGCCAGTTTCAGGGTCAGGTAATAGCAGGATGTGTTGGGGTCCTGGCCCACGTATCCGAAATCAATAAAGGTATTGAGAAAACGGAGCAGGGTGCTTTGGGGCATTCTGAGGCTTTTGGCAATGTCCTGGAGCCGCGCCGGGGCGCTGATGGCGGTCATGCCCTCCAGAATCTGAAGGGCTTTCCGCAGGGACTGGTTTTTTTTAACGCCTTCGCTGGCCGGTTTTGTTCTGTTTGTCTCCATGTGTTCCCCATCCGGAAAGCAGCCGGGACCTTCCCTCAGGCGGCTGTTCCAAAATTTCAGTTTCTGAACAAGTTCCGCTGAAAAATAGCAAAATGCGGAGTATTTTGCAAGACTGGTGCGGGAGACCATCCGGCCCCTGGCGGGGCTGCTGTTGCCGCGCCCCGCGGCGCGTACGGCGGCTTAAAAGCCGCCTCCTTTTTCTGGAGGGAACGCACTTTTTCTGCGCGCCGGGCGTGTGGCGCTCTTTTGTTTCACAGCCCCTGACGGGGCTGCTGTTGCCGCGCCCCTCGCTTTCAGGTTACACTAAAACTATGGCAAACCCCGAACTGGTCAAAGTTCTCGATTATATCTTGAACCGCTGTGATGAGGCCGCCATTGAAGCGGTAGCCGCCGCGGTGATCCGCCGCCGCCGGGATCTTACCGTCTTTGGGGGCGTCAGCAAGCTGCCGGACCCCCAGCGGATGGCACAGGAACTCTCCGGGCAGATAAATGTCGGCGCCAGTATTGACGGGCTCCGGGAAAGTATCCGGTCCATGGCGGTGCGGATTATCAAACAGGAAGCGCCGGAATTGACCGGCGCCCAGATCGATGAACTGACCCACGCCTGGATTCCGGGACCCGGCAGGAGCGATGATAAAAATTCGCCGGTAAAATTACCCCAGGGGCTTCTGGTTTCCATGATCGACCAGTTTGTGGCCTTTGCCCAGGGGCGGATGAACAAAGCCGAAAACGAAAACCTGCGGGAAGAGATGGGGGCCTGGCCGGAACGGTACTGGAATTCCTTTCCCCCGGTTGTCCGGCTTATCATTACCGATTACCTGAAAGGCGAAACCGGGGAAAATGAATTCCGTTCAAAACTGGAAACCGCGCTGGAGTTTTAGAAA
>JAISAN010000213.1 GCA_031266635.1 Treponema sp.
TCCGGTACTTCCCGGTGGGACGGTGCATATCGTATTGAACCTGGTCAACCCTGGCGCCCGGCGGTCCCTGGCGGAGCCATGACAGAAGAAGGTCGATATTTTCCCGGCTTCCTTCGGCCCAGACCTCCACGGCGCCATCTGCCCTGTTTCGTACCCAGCCGGAAAGGCCCAGGCGGCGGGCTTCGTGATAACAGGAGTAACGGAAGCCTACTCCCTGTACCCGCCCGCTCACCAGCGCGTAAAAACAGGCGGCGGGCAGGGGCCCTACCATTCCTGCTCCTCCCAATAATCCTGAATAACTTCGGCGGAAAATCCCTCGCCCTTTAAACGGTATTTCAAAGATACAATGCCGGACCTTCCCGGCGCGGGGCGGGATTTTTCGATATAGCTCCGGAGCAGGGCCGATTCGGTTTGGAAGGTCAAGACCGATTTTAAGGCCCCCTCCGCGTCTTCCCGGCTAATTCCCCGGCTGCGGAGGCCTGCCAGGAGCCGGCGGGGGCTTTCCACCCGCCGGACCAGCCGGGATTGAAGCCACAGGGCGGCAAAACGCCGGTCATTAATTATGTTCAGAGTCTCCAGGCGGAGCAGGACCGGTTGAATATGGGAACCGTTAAACCCCCGGCGTTCCAGTTTACGGGAAAGTCCCATCATCGTCTGTTCCGCCCGGGCCGCCAGACGCAGAGCCGCCCGTTCCGCCCGGAGACAGGTTGCGGCAAAACGGAAGGCGTCTGCCTCCCCGGCGGAAATTTCCACACCCCCGGCAAGTTCGTCGATAGAGATACCGCTAAGCCTGGCGCCAGAAAAATCCGTAAGATAACAGAGTCTGAACGAAAAAAGAGAACCGTCCGAGAGTTCTATCCGTTTTTGCTCCTCGTCGGTTCCCGTTTTTATGGAAATAATGGTCATATTTTGACAAAAATACAATTTTGCGGGCTGTTAAGGGCGGTAAAGCGCCTTAACAGCCTCGTGGTACGCCGGCCCATACCGGGCGTATTCGGCGTAAATTAGCGCTTGGAGAACTGGAAACGCCGCCGGGCGCCGGCCTGACCGTATTTTTTCCGTTCTACCATCCGGGGATCACGGGTCAGGTAGCCGTTGCTTCGCAGGCTCGTATAGTTGGTCTGATCCACCCGGCAGAGGGCCCGGGCCAAACCGTGGCGGCATGCCCCGGCCTGACCGTGGGAACCCCCGCCATAGACATTGATCAGTACATCAAACTTGTTTTCGTTGGTGGTTACCATCAAGGGCTGGCGGACCATCAGCGCGTGTTCACCCTGGGGAAAATACTGGATCAACTCCTTGCCATTTACGGTTATCTTCCCACTCCCGTCCCGGATATAAACCCGGGCCACGGAGGTTTTTCTTCTGCCGGTACCAATGCCAATATTCTTTAACATGTAAAACCCCTTATAATTCAATAGCCTGGGGATTCTGAGCCCCGTGGGGATGTTCCGCCCCGGCGTATACTTTAACATTTTTCAGCAGCTTCCGGCCCAAAGGCCCCTTGGGCAGCATCCCCTTGATGGCGTTTTCCAGCGGCGCCGTGGGATGCCGGGCGGCAAGCTTCTCGTAGCTGTGGGCCTTTAAGCCCCCCACATAGCCGGAATGGCGGTAATAGAGTTTTTGCTGGGCCTTTCGGCCGCTGATCGCTATTTTCCCCGCGTTCACCACTACCACAAAATCCCCCATTTCCTGATGGGGGGCGTATATTGCCTTTTCTTTTCCCCGGACAATGGAAGCGGCTCTGGCCGCGACTCTGCCCAAAATTTTTCCCCCCGCATCAATGACAAACCATTTCCGTTCTGCCAATGCGGGTTTTACAAATATTGTCTTCATTACCATAACCTTTTCAAAGAATTTCGGATCTTTTGGAGCATTTTCAAAAACCCAGTCCCATCGGACGCCGGATTTTGAAAAAACCTCTTTCCATACTGCCATAAACGGGGAAGGTATGTCAAGACAGCCGTTCAAAGTTTAAATGAGGCTGTTCCAAAACTTCAAGTTTTGGAACAGCCTCAAATATACGGCAATTTCAAAATAACCAGTTTTGAAACCGGCCCGGGAGCCTGGGTTAATACCCCATCGAACCGCAGGTTCAAGAAGGCATCAGCCGGATCAGCTCTGAGCGGCGGGGGTTTCTTCCGCTTTTTCCCCGACTTCCTCCTTTTTGGCTTCCGCCCGGTCTTTCATGTCGGCAATACCGATAAAAACCGCGACAAGGGCGATAAAAACCGCAATAACCGGCAAACCGCCCTTAAGAAAGTCCAAAACCTCCCCTCCCCAGCCGAGACCGAAACCCGTCGTTTCCGGGGGCAGCACGGCAAACGCCGCGGCCGCAAGAATCACAATACCAAGTATCAACGCTTTCATCTCATTCCTCCATATCAATTTGGTGCCAGGCACCTAACGCCGGTATTTTCGGTAAACCATCACTATAAAGGCGGCGATAAAGAAAATCGTCCGCAGGCAGGGAAGCACTATGGATGCCACCGGAACCGAGCCGATAAGAAAACTATTCTCGCCGGTTATGCCGAATAAATTCAGAATTGAATATACGGTTTCGATATACGCCGCGATGGTGCCGATAACCATGAACATCCAGGCCACATCCCTGGTTTTTGACCAGAGCATAATGGCAAAAAAAGATGCCAAAGCCCCCAAAACCAGGCGGCTTATAACATACACTATTTGTCCCACATCCATGAGAAAAGTATTAACCCCTTGGGGCTAAAAAATCAATAGAGTGGAGCCGTTTTTACCTCTCCCCGGCCAGCAATGCCGCCAGTTTTGCCTCTTCGCCGGGGGACAGAAGGCCGGGGAGGATCAGGGGCGTACCCGGTTCGGGGGGGATGAGGAAACCGCCCGCAAGGAAACGGCGGAAGATCCCCTCCCAGGCCGCCGGTTCGGGGCTTTCCCGGAGGCGCAGGTAAATACCCCGGCGCTCCCAGGGGCCTTTGTCCAGGACGGCGCGGATTTTGGCGGGGCATTTTCCCCGCGCCGGCCCGGCGGCAATGAGGTCGTAGACGCCCCTGGTCAGGGTGGCCAGGAGGGCCGGGGGGATAAGATCGGAGGGGGGAAAAGGGCATTCGCCTTCAGGCGCCGGAGCCGCGCCGCCGGACGCCGCGGGCCAGGCCGGATCAATGGCCAGGATCAGCGGGCTCATTGGCCGGCCCCGATCCCAGCCCGCGGCGGGCAGCAGGGGGATTAGGACCGGAACATCCTCCGGCGCGGCCAGGGGCGCGGCCTCATCGAGAAAGGGCCGCCAGAGGGAAAGGGCCCCGGTTTGCCCGGCGTCCGGCCCGCCGCCGGGATACGGAGAAAGGGCGGGATCGGCAATAAGGCCGGGCGGGGGGAGGCCCGCCGCTTCCCACAGCCCGGCAAGAGAAGTCCCCGGCGCGTAGACGCGGAAGGCCCGGCGGGGAAAGAGCCGGGCAAGGGCTTTATGGAAGCGTTTTTCCTGGGGATGGGGGAGAGGGCTCAAGAGGCCCCGGTCCGCGGCGTTTTTGAATTCCCGGAGGATCGCCTGAGG
>JAISAN010000158.1 GCA_031266635.1 Treponema sp.
ACATACCCCCCGCAGGGACACGGTGTGTTTTGGGGGCGCGCTGGTCAGTCCCTTCCTGTTGATCGCCCATGATGGCTCCTAAAAAACGGTAAAATTGAGCCCGTTCCAAAACCCGGCCGACGCGAAGCTCCGGCCGGCGGACAAGCTCCCCAAAAACCGGTCAAATTCCGGTCGTTCCGCTAAATCCGTGAAAGCTCTTCCAAAAACTGAAGTTCTGGATCAGCCCTATTGTTATACCGAAAAAAGAGAATTTATGCAATATGGATGCATAAATTTGCAAAATGAGACACCTGAAGCCGTTTCAAGATTGCAGCCCTTTCGGACTACCAAGCTTTGAAACAGCTTCAAATTTGAAACACGAATAAACCGCTTTATAGGAAAGATCGTGGTACTTACGTACTAGATAAAAAATAAAAAAAGTACTTTGGTAACTTTTCAAGTCTTTCATACAGCGTTCATACTGTTGAGATGATTTCAAAATAACCGATTTTGAAATCGGCTCTAATCTCATACTATTCCAGGAGGAAAAAGTGAAAAAATTCTTCATCTTTGCGCTGGCGCTGGGGGCGTTCTGTACCCCGGCATTCGCGGAGGGCTCTGGTGAAAAAGGAAGCGGCCAACCGGCTATCGGGGTAGCGATCTACAAATTCGACGATACCTTTATGTCCTATACCCGGAACGCCATCGAACAGAATGCCAAAGGTAAAGCGGCAATCACCACGGTAGATTCCCAGAACGCCCAGCCGACTCAAAACGATCAGGTGGATCAGTTCATCTCCAAAAAGATGAAGGCCATCGCCATCAATCCCGTTGACCGGACCGCGGCGGGGACTATTATCGACAAAGCCAAAGCCGGCAATGTACCGGTGGTGTTTTTCAACCGTGAACCCTTTGCGGAAGATATGGCAAAGTGGGATAAGGTCTACTATGTAGGCGCCAAGGCGGAAGAATCCGGCTCCATGCAGGGCGAAATTGTAGCTGAATACTGGAAAGCCAATCCCGGCGCCGATAAAAACAAGGACGGGGTTCTCCAGTATATCATGCTCAAGGGCGAACCGGGCCACCAGGATGCGGAACTCAGGACCGAATTTTCCATCAAGGCGGTAAGCGCCGCGGGAATCAAAGTCCAGCTTCTGGCGGAAGATACCGCCATGTGGGATCGCCCCCGGGCGGTCGAAAAAATGGACGCCTTTTTTGCCCGGTTTGGGGATCAAATTGAAGTGGTATTCTGCAACAACGACGACATGGCCCTGGGGGTTATCGAATCCCTGCGGAAAGCGGGCTATTTTACCGGTGGAAAATATCTTCCTGTAGTCGGCGTTGACGCTACCGCTCCCGCCCTCCAGGCTCTGGCGGAAGGGACTCTTTTGGGAACCGTACTGAACGATGCCCAGAATCAGGGAAAGGCCACCTTTGATCTGACCTACGCCCTGGCCACCGGCGCGAATCCGGCCGGCGCGGGCTGGACAGTTACCGACGCCAAATATGTCTGGGTGCCCTATCAGAAGGTTACCAAAGACAACTACACAAATTTCCAGTAACAGCGCAATCGCCTGAACCGAAGGAGTCACCACGGAGGCCCCGGGGAACACGGAGTTTTTGTTACCAATCGGGTCCTCCGTGGAACTCTATGTACTCTGTGGTTTTTTTCATGACAGGGTTTTGTGAATAACAAATGTTAAAAACGATTGCAACGAACTTTAGTCCGCAGACAGTAAACCGAAGGGGCGTGTTCCCGGACAAGGCCAATATGAGGACGGCGATGGCAGACGGCGATTATGTCCTTCAGATAAAAGAAATATCCAAGGATTTTCCCGGGGTAAAGGCCCTGGACAGGGTTTCCATCAATATCCGTTCCGGATCGGTACACGCCCTGATGGGAGAAAACGGCGCGGGAAAATCGACCCTGATGAAATGTCTTTTCGGCATCTACGATCCCGATTCGGGGGAAATTATCCTGGAAGGCAGGCCCGTTCATTTCAGCAATTCCCGGCAGGCCCTGGACGCGGGGATTTCCATGATTCACCAGGAACTGCTGCCTATTCCCCTGAGGAGCGTCATGGACAACCTCTGGCTGGGACGCTTCCCCATTCGCCGGGCGGGGCCTTTCAAGCTGGTGGATCAGAAAAAAATGTACGAAGACTCGGCGGCCCTTTTCCGGGATCTCAACATGGACATTGATCCCAAAATATGGGTCCGGGAACTTTCGGCCTCAAAAATGCAGTCCCTGGAAATAGCCAGGGCGGTATCCAACAAAGCCAGGGTTATCATCATGGATGAACCGACTTCGTCCCTGACCGAACACGAAGTCTCCCTGCTTTTTGACATTATCCGCCGCCTCCGCAGCCAGGGCGTTGCCATCATTTATATTTCCCACAAAATAGAAGAGATCCTCGCCATTTCCGATGAGGTTTCCATCATGCGGGACGGGCGGCACGTCGGCACCTTTAGCGCCGGAGAACTGACCACCGACGCGATTATCAAATACATGGTAGGCAGGGATCTTTCCCACCGGTTTCCCCCCAAAGACAATGTGCCGGGGGAACTGCTTATGGAGGTGAAAAACCTCAGTTCCGCCCGGGCGCGGTCCTTTCGGGATGTGAGTTTTACCCTGCGCCGGGGGGAAGTTCTCGGCATCGGGGGCCTGGTGGGGGCCCAGCGGACCGAACTGGTGGAATCCATTTTCGGGCTCCGGCCCATTGCGGAGGGCCGCATCCTCATCAACAGTGAAGAGGTAACGGTAAAAACCCCCGGCCAGGCAAAGACCCGGAAACTGGCCCTCGTAACCGAGGAACGGCGGGCTACGGGGATTATCCCCATGTGTTCGGTAAAAGACAATATGCTCCTGGCGAATATCGGCCGCTATGTGGGGCCTCCCCTGGGGCTTATCAACGAGAAAAAAGGCGAACAGGACGCGCTGGAAAAAATCCGGGCACTGAACGTCAAAACCCCTTCCAGCAAAACCCTGATCCGGGATCTTTCCGGCGGCAACCAGCAGAAGGTTCTTTTTGCCCGCTGGCTCCTCACCGAGCCGGATATTCTCATTCTTGATGAGCCGACCAGGGGCATTGACGTGGGGGCCAAATACGAAATTTACAGCATCATTATAGATCTGGCAAAACAGGGAAAAAGCATCGTGATGATTTCCTCGGAAATGCCCGAACTGTTAGGGGTTTCCGATCGCATCATGGTGATGTGCGAAGGGCGGGTGACGGGATTTCTGGACGGCAAAACCGCCACCCAGGAAGAGATCATGCGTCTGGCGGCGCGGTTTGAGAGCGTCCGGAATTAAAATTTTAGTCACACAGGGAGCAAGCCATGAGAGCGGAAAAACCCCAAAAAAGCCTCACCATGAAAACTGTTGCGGACTTTAGTTTCCAGTACGCGATTTATCTTGTATTTATCGCTCTTATTCTGGTGATCACCATCAGGGAGCCCAGCTTTTTATCGCTGAACAATTTCAGGAATATCCTGTCCATGTCGGCTACCCGGATCATCATCGCCATGGGGATGGGGGCCGTTCTGATAACTGGGGGAGTGGATCTTTCGGCGGGGCGTATGGTGGGCCTGGCGGCGGTTTTGTCCGCCTCCCTGCTGCAATCCCTGGAATATTCCCGGCGGATGTACCCGGATCTGCCGGCGCTGCCCCTGGTGGTGCCGATTCTGGTAGCCATGCTCGGCTGCGGGCTCTTCGGTTTTTTGAACGGTCTCTTTATCGCCAAACTTAAAGTCCCCGCCTTTATCGCCACCCTGGGTTCCATGGTGGCGGTCTACGGAGCCACCTCCCTCTACTTTGACCGGCCCCCCTACGGGGCCCAGCCCATCGGCGGTCTGGACCGGCGGTTTATCGCCCTGGGTACAGGGTACGTCGGATTCGACGGCGTATATTCCATTCCCTATATTGTGATCATCGCGGCGGTTATCACCCTGATTACCTATGTGCTGTTCAATAAAACCACCTACGGGAAAAACATCTATGCCATTGGGGGAAACGCCGAGGCCGCAAGGGTATCGGGGGTTAATGTGGGGCGGACCTTGATCGTCGTGTATACCATGGCGGGGCTGCTCTACGGTCTGGGGGGCAGTCTGGAAGCGGCCCGAACCGGCGGGGCCACCAACAACTACGGAAACGGCTATGAGCTTGACGCTATCGCCGCCTGCGTGGTGGGCGGGGTTTCCAACCTGGGGGGTATCGGCACCGTGCCGGGTATTGTTGTCGGGGTGCTGATTTTTTCGGTGATCAACTACGGCCTCACCTTCATCAATATGTCCCCCTACTGGCAGCAGATCGTCAAAGGCGCCATTATCATTGCCGCCGTGGCCCTGGATATACGGAAGTATCTGACCAAAAGATAACTTAGTAAAACCCGGTTGGTTGTGCGAAGACCCTTGCGTTTTTTCCATTCCGGGCCGGTTTCAAAACCGGCGCTTTGAGACAGCTTCATTCATAAAAAAGAAACAGCTTTATGGGAACCTCTAAAAACTTCAGTTTTTAGAGGTTTCTTACCCTTTTCCCGGTATAAAATGGATTATCCTTTTTTACTGATGGATAAAAGGGGAAAAACATCCCTGGCCGGAAAAGAAATAATGTGGAGAAAATTGAATTTTGTTTATAAGGGTGATATATTACGTATGGGTAAAGTTGTCCTGGAGAGGGTGAATGGTGAAAGACGTAGATGATAAACGGGAATGTTTTTTCCACTATATACCCCATAGTAACGAGGATGAAAAATTGGGCATGGTGTGTACTACGGCGG
>JAISAN010000226.1 GCA_031266635.1 Treponema sp.
GGATGCCCCTGTTCTTTTGGCTGATCTTTTTATTCGCCCCCCCGCTGGGCGCGCCGCCCCTTGCCGCGCAGGAACCGGGCCCCGAACTTATCCTCCGGGCCTATCAGCACTGCTACCCCGAAAAGGCCGGGGAACCGGTTTGGCGGAACGGAGACTGGACCATCACCGTGGGGGCGGAAACGTTTTACTGGGCCGGCGGCAGGCTCCTTCCCGCGTCCCGGCGGGAGGAACCGGAAAACTGGCCGCCCCATCTGTGGGCCGTATACCCCGGCGAAGTTCCCGCCCCGGAGCTGTATTCCCCCGGATACATTGAAGCCCTGCGGATTCAGGGAAGCGCCGAGGCGGAGAACCGGAAAGATCAGCACCGGGATTTTCAGGCCGCCCTCTACGGCGGCCGCACCCGGCGGGAAATCGAGGCCCTGCTGATACGGATGGAATTCCTGGGGAAGCGCATCGTCGTCCACCGGGACATTGCGGACCCGCTGAAACGGGTGGAAGCGTCCATCCGGGAAGCGGCCCGCCGGGACCGGGAGACCGCGGCCTTTATTGACGCCGCCGGACAGGTGGGGGCCTATAACTGGCGGCAGATCCGGGGGAGCAGCCGTATGAGCTACCACAGTTGGGGCCTGGCGGTGGACATTCTGCCGAAAGACACCAGGGGCAAAGGAATCTACTGGCTTTGGGAGCGTTCCCTCGGCGAAAACTGGATGCTCCTGCCCCTGGAACGGCGCTGGAACCCCCCGGACCGGGTTATCGCCGCCTTTGAAAACGAGGGCTTTATCTGGGGGGGCAAATGGCCCCTCTACGACAATATGCACTTCGAGTACCGGCCGGAACTCCACGAGATCAACCGCCTTTTGGCGGCGGACGGGGAAGGGGCGCTAAGTCCCTCAACCGCGCCGCCGGAAACCGGCCCGGACCTGCACCACCTCTACCCCGCCTTTGACTCCCGCCCGGCCCCCCGATAGCTCACACGGAAAGGGCGGCCACCGCCGCGCCGAACAGGCTGGCCTGTTCCACCGGGGAAACAACGTAGGGCCGGGGCTTCCCGGATACCAGCATAATATGAAGCCAGGATTCCAGGGCCCGCCGCATCCCCTTGTACATAAGATAGGTGGTTCCCTCCACGGCGATCCGTACCGGGGCGAAAGGTTCCGGGGGGGCGTCGATCCGTTCCACCGCGGCGGCCACTACCGCGGCGGCCAGAAGCCCCGCCCGCTCGGTAACAATCCCCGCCAGATACTGCGCCGCCGCCAGCGCGTCCCGTTCATCAAGGCCGAAAAGCCCGCCCAGGGGGCCTTCCGCCGCCAGGGGGGCGTGCATAAATTCGTTCAGGTCCCGGGTTTGCAGGGCGGGCATGGCCAGCAGTTCCCCGGCTTTTTTCAGGCAAATCACCTGATCCTTTACCGCCTGTTTCAAAATATGCAGGGTCAGGGGCCCCAGATAGGCCCCGGCGGCGGCCTTCTCCAGGGTGTACGCGCCGGGGTTCCTGGTCGTACTGTCGTATTCCCGGTCCAGGGGCCCCCGGTACCGGAGGGCAAAGGTCCCGGTCTCACAGACTACAATCTGAGGGTTCGCCGGGGACTCAAAGCCGATTTTGGGAATGTTTTTTTCCGGGTAGGCCGTATTGAACCCGGTTCCCAGGATCAGGCCAACCACCGGCCCCCCGGCGGAACCGTAGGCATCTTTCGTCCGCACCGCTTCCCCGTCCCGGGGAATTTCCGCCAGCCCCGAAAGCAGGGTCGCTGCCGTATCGTTCAGCATCACAATCCTGCCGTCGTACCGGAAACCCCGCCGCCCCAGGGCCTCCCGGAGACCCGCGCCCACGGCCTTTCCAATCACCCCGGGAGCGTCCACCTCCTTGCTAAAGGCCAGCAGAATACCCTCGGCGTCTTCGGTTATTTCCATGGGGTAGGAAAAAGTAAACCCGATGCCCGCAACCCGGCGCTGCTTCTCCAGCAGGGGAAGGGCCAGAGCGGCAATTTCATCAAAAAAAGCTTCCGCCCCGGCCCGGCCCCGGGTTCCCGGCATGGGCGCCTTGACGGTTCCTTCCGCCAGGGCCCTGCCGCTTTCATCAAAATGAACCAGGCTGGCCCGGAGGTTGGTCCCCCCCGCATCCAGGGCCAGCACCGTCTTCCCCGCGGGAACATGGGACACCGGGCTGATATGGGCGGGGATCATGGGCAGGCTGGAACTTTGCCCCCGCAGGCCCCGCTCCATATCAAGCAGCACATCCCGCATCAGGGCGATGGGGTCCCAGTTATCGTAATGAAACCCGTAATACCGGGCAAAATCGGAAAGTTCCCGGGGGTTAAAAGAAAACGCCATAGGATTACCTCGCTTGGGGGATATTACTTTTATTATGTCCGCCGGAACAGGATTCCGCAAGGTTTCCTGAGCTTATCCCGCCACAGACGGATAGCTACCGCTCGCCCTTATGTTTCCATGCGTGGAGTTTAGTGGCACCGGACAATGCGCCGTTCTCAAACAACGCGCCGCCGCCGCTAAACTCCTTAGCAATGTGCGAAGCACATTGCCCTAATCCTGAATCACCCGCTTGGTCTGCCACCTGCCCCGAAGCCAGCGGGTAAGGTAGCAGGTTCCCCGGACCACAAAATCCGCGCCCATAGCCAGCCATACGCCCAGGGGGCCTAGCCCCAGCGGATAGGCCAGAAGATAGGCGGCGCTCACCCGGACGGTCCACATGGAAACGGTGGCGACAATCATCACATACCGGGCGTCCCCGGCGGCCCGCAGGGCGTTCGGCAGGGCGAAACTCACGGGCCAGCCTATGGCCATGGAAATACAGTGGACCCGCAAAAAGACCTTGGCCATGTCGTGGGCCTCGGGGCTGAGGCGGAAAAGGCTGATCAGGGGTTCCATAAAAATATAAATCAGGGAACTGATAATAAAAAGGGTGATATAGGTGATCTTCATGATTTTGGCGGTCTGTTTTTTCGCCGCTTCGTAATCCCCGGCCCCCACGCATTGCCCCACAATGGTCAGCAGGGCCATACCGTAGGCCATGCCGGGCATAAACGAAAAGGAATTGATCACCCCGGCAATGGCGTTTGCCGCGAACGCCCGGGTGCCAAAGGAGGTGAATATCCGCTGGGTAAGGAGCCGGCCGATCTGGAACATGGAACTTTCCAGGCCGCTGGGAATACCCACGTTTAAAATGTTGCGGATCATGGGCCGGACCAGCCGGATCCTAAAAATCCCCGAAAGGGAAACCGGTATGCTCCGGTTATGGGTGAGCAGGCCAAAGGTAAGCGCCGCCGCGATGATCCGGCTTATCAGGGTGGACAGGGCCGCCCCGGCGACGCCGATCTTGAGGCTGTAGATAAAATACGCGTTACCGCCGATATTCAGGACATTTACCAGGAGGGCGATCATCATCGTTACCCGGCTGTTCCCCATAGACCGGAACAGGGCGGCATTGGCGTTGTAAAGGGCCAAAAAGGGATAGGAGATGGCGGTAATAAGGAAATAAATCATCGCCGCGTCCATAACGTCGGCTTCTATTTTTCCGTAGAGCAGCCGGATGATAGGACGGCGGAAACAGATAGCCAGCACCATGATAACCGTAGCGGTCAGCATCACGGTATAAATAAGCTGCTTTGAGGCGATACCGGAATTTTTGGTATCCCGGCGGCCGATATATTGGCTGGTTACCACCGCCCCCCCGGTGGCAAGGGCGCTAAAGGCAATAATCAGGAGGTTATTGATATTATCAATAATGTTAACCCCGGAAACGGCAAATTCCCCCACGGTGCTGACCATCATGGTATCCGCCGCCCCCATGGTTACCGCCAGGATCTGTTCGATAATCAGGGGCCACAGGAGCCGAAACAGGGCGCGGTTATTCCACTGCTCCCCTATGGAAAAGTCAGGATTCAAGCGCATCCCCCGGTAAGCCCCATATAACACGCTCCTTATGAGGTAATTATAGAAGACAAAGAAGATTCTTTCAACCTGTCCGGCTTTTATCCCGGAACAGGAAAAAGGTTACGATTTTTTATATTTTTCTGCCAAAATAAAAAAAGTAATTGACATATTGTACTAGTTCATTTATTATTGTACTAGATGAATAGTACAATTTCAAAACAAAATATCCGTTTCTCCCTGGACCCGAATAACGGGGCGCCGATTTACCGGCAGATCATTCAGCAGGTGGAGTACGCGATTTTATCGGGGCGGCTGCGGCCGGGGGACCGGCTGCCCACGATTCGTTCCCTGGCGATAGAGTTGAAGACAAATCCGAATACGATTGCCCGGGCCTATGGGGAAATGGAGATCCGGGGGATTCTGATCACCCAGGTCGGAAGCGGGACCTATATCTCCGACAAAAAACCGGTTCCCGAAGCGGACGAACGGGACCGAAAGATCCGGGAAGTCCTGGGCCGCTTTATTCAGGAAATGCGGGACCTGGGAGTGGAAAAAGAGGGGCTTATAAAACTTATTGAAGGAACCCAAGGAGGAACAAAATGAAGTTAAAAGGATTTACCGGGGCAAACAAAAGCCCCGAGAAACCGCTGGTTAAAAATATCCAACCCCGGCAAAAACTTCGGGATTTCTCCCTTAACGCCATAGGCCTGGGCCTTTTGGGAATCGGTATCGCCTTTATCCTGGGGGGCTTATGTATGACCGGTTCCCCGCCGTCCCTTATGGAATGGGGCGTACTCCTGGGCATCCCCGGGGCTACCCTGATTTTGCTTATCTTTTTTCCCCGGTGGAGCGCGGCCTTAAAAATATATATCCTTTTGATGTGTATTGCGGCTCTTGCGGGCTTTCCGCGGTTCGGCCTGTCCCTGATCTTTGCCGCCCTGGCGGTATTAATCACCCCGGCCATACAAAAACGGGATGAATGGGAGCGGGCCATCATCCTCCGCTTCGGGAAGTTTCACCGGGTCCGGGGGCCGGGGCTCTTTCTCCTTTTCCCCCTGGCGGACCGGGCCGTCCAGACCGTAGACATCCGTATCCGGGTGACGGATTTTTCCGCCCAGGAAACCCTGACCCGGGATTCGGTTACGGTAACCGTGGACGCCCTCTGTTTCTGGCTGGTCTGGGACCCGGAAAAGGCAATCCTGGAGGTGGAAAACTACAAGGACGCAGTGATCCTCTCCTCCAAGACCGCCCTGCGGAACGCCATTTCCAGCCACGACCTTTCCACCTTTCTGGAACACGGCGAAGTTATCGCCCGGCAGATTCAGACCGACGTGGACGCCAAAACCACCGAGTGGGGAATCACCGTACAGCATATCGAAATCACCGACATCCAGATCCCCGAGGAACTCCAGAATTCCCTCTCCCGGATCGCCCAGGCGGAGCGGGAAAAGAAGGGCCGCGTCCTCCTGGCGGAAGCGGAAATCGAAATCGCCAAAAAGCT
>JAISAN010000260.1 GCA_031266635.1 Treponema sp.
CCCCCCGCGCTGTCCCCGCCGAAGAGCAGAACCAGGGCCCGGGTCTGCATCTCCTCCTCCGGGAGGTCAATATCGCCGTAGCCGATATTCTCGTGGGAGTGAAACCGGATCTTCTTGAATTTCGCCACCTGGGAGCGGACCAGCACGTCCCCCAGCACGCCCCGGGCCGAACAAAGCGCCGCCTCTGCTGCGGGTTCCGCCGCTTCCCGCTTGCCGCAGATAAATTCCTCATCCTCCGCAAGGACTTTAATATCGGTCTTCACCAGCCCGTCGGTAAAGTAGTTAACTTCCGCTTCCCGGACCAGGCATTTCCGGTTTTTTATGTCCAGCGATTCCACCAGATACTGCCGGCCCCGGTGGATGTAGACGGCGTTCACAAAGATCAGTTCCTTGGCGCTGGGCCGGTCCATTTCGCCAATAACGGTGTTCCGGCCCTGGGTTACATCCACAATCACCACATTGTCCGCCGTGGCGGAACGGAGGCTGATTCCCTCGGCGGGAAAGGAGCGGTCCGCCCAGTGCCATTTTCCGCCGGTATGGCGGACGATACCTTCCTCCTCAAGGATCGAAAGGGCCTCCCCCGCCCCATCGCCAAAAGCTTCTTCTCCGGTTTGCATGGCCGCGTCCCGGAAGGGCAGCTCGAAGCAGGCGCATTTGACATGATCGGTGAGGATATAGGGGTTATCCGGGTCGATCCGCCCTTCTTCGGCGCCTTTCCCGAAGAACCACCGGGGGTCGTCCATGATAAACTGATCCAGGGGGGAGGCGGAGGCCACAAACACCGACACCGAAGTTCCCCCCCGGCGGCCCGCCCGGCCGGATTGCTGCCAGAATGAATTGAAGGAGCCGGGGAAACCCGCCACCACCGAGGCGTCCAGGCCGCCGATGTCTATCCCCAGTTCCAGCGCGTTGGTGGAAACCACCCCCTGAATGGTCCCCTCCCGGAGCCCCCGCTCTATTTCCCGCCGCTCATTGGGAAGGAGCCCTCCCCGGTAGGCTTCCACCCGGATCCCCGCGTTGCCGGTGTAAAGGTTCGCCAGGTCCTCGTTCACATAGGAAGCGGCCACTTCGGTTTTGACCCGGGAGTGGGCAAAGAGGATGGTCTTGATCCCCCCTTTGAGAAAAGCCAGCATCCAGCGGCGGCTTTCGGTAACCACGGAACGGCGGATACCTTGGGCCGCGTCTACCAGGGGCGGGTTGTAGAGGATCACCCGCTTTTCCCCCCAGGGCGCGCCGTTTTTGTCCACCAGCGTAACATCTTCCCCAATCAGGGCCTCCGCCAGCTCTTTGGGGTTGGCGATGGTGGCGGAACAGAGGATGAACCGGGGCCGGGAACCGTAAAAGGCCGCCGTCCGCTTGAGCCGCCGGATCACATTGGCCACATGGCTCCCCAGCACGCCCCGGTAGGCATGGGCCTCGTCAATGACCACATATTTCAGGGAGGAAAAGAATTTGATCCACCGGGGATGATTGGGGAGGATTCCCGCGTGGAGCATGTCAGGATTGGAGATGATGATCCGCCCCGTTTCCCTGGCCGCCGCCCGGAGGCTTTCCGGGGTATCCCCGTCGTAGGTGGCGGTCTTGACGGGAAGGCCGTCTCCGGCGTTCCCGGCTTCCGTGGGATAAGCCGGTTCCCCGGAAGGCGCCGGGGTAACCAATGCGCCCAGTTCCGCCTGCTGATCCTGGGAGAGGGCCTTGGTGGGGAAAAGGTACAGGCACCGGGCTTTTTCATCTTCCAGCAGAGCCTGAAGGCAGGGCAGGTTGTAGCAAAGGGTTTTCCCCGAGGCGGTCGGGGTTACTACCACCGTATTCCGCCCGGCCCGGGCTGTTTCCCAAACCTCGGCCTGGTGGGTGTAGAGCTGATCGATGCCCCGGCGGCGCAGGGCGGCAATTATCCGGGGGTCCAGGCCCGCCGGAAAGGGAACGGAGGAACCCGCCGCCGAGGGAATGAGCCGGTCCTCTACAATATGGGGGGCAAATTCGGGGCTTTGGAGGATGTGGTCAAGGGCGGCCCGGTTATCCATGAATTATTCAAGAAGAATAAACGGAAAAAGCATAAACGTAAAGTGGACAGATCGGTAGTTTCCACTTATACTATATGAGGCTGAACAGTCGTTTCATTCGTAAAGCATTGGGGTACAAGGAGGTATGTATGTCTGAGGTTCTATCTATCGTTCTCGGCGGCGGCAAAGGTACCCGTCTGTTTCCCCTGACCCAAGCCAGAGCAAAACCAGCGGTTCCTTTTGGCGGGAAGTTTCGTTTGGTGGATATTCCCATTTCAAATTGTATCAACGCGGATCTGCGGCGAATTTACATTCTCACCCAGTTTAACTCCGCCTCCCTTCACCTCCACATCGCCCAGACCTATGCGTTTGATGTTTTTACCAAGGGCTTTGTGGAAATTCTGGCGGCGGAACAGACCTTTGAACATTCCGGCTGGTACGAGGGAACCGCCGACGCGGTGCGCAAGAATTTTTCCCACTTCCGTACCCAAAATCCCTCATATTACCTCATCCTGTCCGGGGATCAGTTGTACCGGATGGACCTGAAAGACCTTCTGCAAAAACACAGGGAATCCGGCGCCGCCATCACTATAGCCTGTACCGCGGTAACCCGGCAGGACGCCAGCCAGTTGGGGATCCTCAAGGCGGATAAAAACACCCGGATCACCGAATTCCTGGAAAAACCGGGCCCCTCAAAAGATATTTCCGATTTTAAGGCCCCGCCGGAACTGCGGAACGGTAAAAACGGCAAGGAAGATATGTACCTGGCCTCCATGGGGATCTATGTTTTTAACGCCCAAAACATGGAAGACTGCCTGGCCAACGACCTGACCGATTTCGGCAAGGAAATTATTCCCCAGGCGATTAACGGCCTCAAGGTAAACGCCTATCTTTTTGACGGATACTGGGAGGACATTGGAACCATCAGGAGTTTTTATGAGGCCAATCTGGAACTGACCACCCTGAGGCCCCGGTTCGATTTTTATGATGAGGATATGCCCATCTATACCCACATGCGGAATCTGCCGCCCTCAAAGATGAATTTCAGCAATATGAACCAGTCCATCGCCGCGGAGGGCTGTATTATCACCAACGCCACGATCACCAATTCCATCGTCGGGGTCAGAACCATTATCGAATCCGGGTCGAGCCTTAACGGGGTGATCTGTATGGGGGCGGACTTTTACGAGTCGGAGGTCCAAAAACAACAGAATGCCGAGGCCAGGATTCCCAATGTGGGAATTGCCAAGGGCTCCATTATCAAGGGGGCGATTATCGACAAAAACGCCTGCATTGGGGAGGACTGCCGCATCGGGGTTGACGATATTCCCCGGACGGACGGCAACTACGGCCACTACTACATCATAGACGGGATCATCGTGATTCCGAAAAACACGGTGCTGTATCCGGGAACTGTTATCTAGTGTCTGTCCATAAAGTCGGGTACTTTATGGACAGACCTTGCATTTGCATACGCAAATGCGGTTTTTAAGGTAGTCTGTCTATAATGTGTCTACATTATAGACAGGCTCTAATTAGTGTCTGAGCTTGTTTCGCCGGGCC
>JAISAN010000094.1 GCA_031266635.1 Treponema sp.
GGCGCAGAGCCGGAACAGCCCTTTGAGGAGCCGGGGCTCCAGGGGCCGGAAGGCCCGGAACGTAACTATATGGCAGCGCCCCGGCGGCGCTTTTTCCATTTCCGTTTCTTCCACCCGCACGTTGGAAAGCCCCAGCACCGCCAGGGCGTTCCGCAAAAAGCCCGCCCGCCGGCCCATCCGTTCAATCAGGATAACCTGCGTCTGGGGCAGGCAGATTGCCAGGGGAATCCCCGGCAGTCCCGCCCCCGAACCGGCGTCGGCAATGGTATGGGGCGGGGGAAAGGAACGCAGCAGGCGGCGCATGATCCCCAGGGGGGCCAGGCTATCGAGGATATGCTTTACCGCCAGCTCCTGCCGGTCTTTGGCCCCCACCAGGCCATAGGCGGGGTTAAAGCGTTCTATCTCCGCCATGTATGTTGCAAGGAGCCGCGCTATGGCGTCTCCCCGGGAACCGAATAGGGCCGCCATATCCGGGTCCGATTCCTTCATCTCCGCCAGCCCCGCCTCCAGGGTCTGATCCACAGGGGGTGTTTCCGTGTTAACCCCGCTTGTTTTCCCGCATCTTTTTCAGGGCCTCCGCGAAGGGATTGTACATGGTGCCGTCATCATCGGCGCGGGCGGAGCGGCCGGAATAGGCGGCGGAACCCGGCGTGGAAGGAGCCCCCGGCCCGGCGGAGCGGCCTTCCCCGGCGCGGGGCCGGTCCGGTTTTGCCGTAACCACGAGCTTCCGCTTGTCCTTTCCGCCGGTTCCGGCGGGTTCCCGTTTTGTCCCGCCGGTGTGGGGCTTTTTGCCGTCCCCCGGCGGTGCGGCCCTGCCGGGCGGTGCGGCCTTGTCAGGCCGCAGAACTTCGCTTTTCCGGGTAAGGCCGATCCGCCGCCGGTCCCGGTCCAGGCTGAGAATGCGGAATTCCAGCACATCCCCCACCTTCACCGTGTCCAGGGGGTCTTTGACAAAATGATCGCTCATTTCCGAGATGTGGAGCAGCGCGCTTTCCTTGATCCCCAGGTCCACAAAAGCGCCGAAGTCCACCACGTTTTTAATCTTCCCGGTAATCGTCATACCCTCGGTTAAATCCTCAAAAGCCACCACCCCTTTCTGCATAATCGGCTTGGGGTAACTCTCCCGGGGGTCCCGGCTGGGCTTCTTTAATTCCTCCACAATGTCCCTGATGGTGGTTTCGCCGACCCCGTGCTTGTCCCTGAGTTCCGTCAGCGCGGCGGAGGGAAGGTTGCCGGTTACGGTGATGGTCTCCCGGATTTCCCTGGCCACGCCGTAGTTTTCCGGGTGAACCCAGGTGTTGTCCAGGGGATCGGAACTTTCAGGGATCTTGAGGAACCCGGCGCACTGTTCGTAGCTTTTGGGCCCCATGCCGGGAACGGAGGTCAGTTCCTCCCGGCTGGCGATACGCCCCTTTTCTTCCCGGTATTTGACGATTTTTTTTGCCAGAGAGCTGTTGATCCCCGACACATATTTGAGCAGCGACGCGCTGGCGGTGTTGAGGTTGACCCCCACATTGTTCACCACCGAAGAAACCACCTCGTCCAGGGTGTCGGAAAGTTTTTTCTGGTTCACATCGTGCTGGTAGAGGCCCACGCCGATGGACCGGGGATCGATCTTTACCAGTTCCGCCAGCGGGTCCTGAAGCCGGCGGCCAATGGAAATGGCCCCCCGGATGGTGAGGTCCAGGCTGGGGAATTCTTCCCTGGCAATATCGCTGGCCGAATAGACCGACGCGCCGTCTTCATCCACCACGGTAAAAAGAACTTCCAGGTTATGTTCGGCGATCAGGGACGTGATGATCTCCTGCACATCCCTGCTGCCTGTTCCGTTCCCCACGGCGATAAGCTGGACATCATATTTTTTGATCCCCTCAAGGATGAGCTGTCTGGCCTCCTCCGCCTTGTGGTTGTAGATCACAAAATTCCCCAGATACTTGCCCGTGTCGTCAAGAAACGCGCATTTGGTTCCGGTCCGGATCCCCGGATCGATCCCCAGAACCCTGGTCCCCTTGATGGGCTGCTGCATGAGCAGATTTTTCAAATTCTGGCTGAACACCGAAATGCCGTGATCGTCCGCGGCGTCGCTCTGATCCCCCCGGATCTCCCGGATTACCGCGGGCGAAAGGAGCCGTTTGAGGCCGTCCTCAATGGCGGTGGTATGATACTCGTTATGGCGGGTGTATTTTTTCTGCAAAAGTTCCGCGCCGGTATTTTCATCCACGTCGATGGTGATGTCCAGCGCCTTTTCCCGCTCGCCGCGGTTTATCGCCAGAATCCGGTGGGGCTTAATCCGGGCCAGGGCCTCGGTGTAGTCCCAGTACATTTGATAGGTGGATGTTTTTTTCGCCTCTTCATCCCCCACGCCTTTGGTGATAATCCGCCCGTCGGCAAGGTAAAAGGATTTTATCGCCGCCCGGTTTTCGCTTTCCTGGGACACCGCTTCGGCGATAATGTCCATCGCCCCCTGCAAGGCATCGTCCACCGAGGCCACCGTCAGTTCCGGCTGTTCGGCGTTTTCCCGCACAAACTCCGCGGCCCTTGCCCGCAGCGGCTCCGCCTCCAGTTCCCGCATGGCCTCCGCCAGGGGCTCCAGGCCCTTTTCAACGGCAATCATCCCCCTGGTTTTTTTCTTCTTTTTATAGGGGGCGTAGATGTCTTCCAGTTCCGTCAGGGTAGCGGCCTTCCTGATATTTTCGTAGAGGGCTTCGGTCAGTTTCCCCTGATCAAAAATGCCCCGGATAATTTCCAGCCGCCGGGTTTCCCGGTTGGTCCCCGCCTGGAATTTGTGTTCCGTATCCCGGACCTGCACCTCGTCAAGGTTGCCGGTTTTTTCCTTCCGGTACCGGGCGATAAAGGGAACCGTGCTCCCTTCCGCCAGGAGGCTCACCACCGCCTGAACCTGGGCGGCGGAAACGCTCAGTTCCTCCGCAATGCCCCTGATGATAGCCGCCTCGTCAATGACAAGGCTGTCGATAAATTCCTGATTCAATTCCATAAGATGGTTATATCAAAATTGGGAACCCCTGAAAACCCGGTGGGGGTTTGAAACAGCCTCAGATGAAATGCCGGACGCTTTTTTCTTCGATGAAGCCGCTGGTCCGGGCGATGGCGTAGGACGCGAAGGAGCAGATCATCACGTCAATAAAGGTTCCCACCGCAACGAGGTAAAAGGCCAGGGGTTTGAGGATCAGGTAGCCCGCCTCGAAGCCGCGGCCGTAGCCCTGGCAGAGAACCGCCAGGGCCGCATAGGCCCCGTCGCCGGGATGGCGGGCCAGGAGGAAGGAGATGGCAAAGGCCCGGACGCCGATGGCGAGGATGTCCACCGCCGGGATTCCCAGGCTGGAATAGGATTTGATGATCACGATAAAGGCGGCGGCGGCGGTCATGGCGCTTCCGGCCCGGCAGAAGGTGCTGAAAAGGGCCAGGCTTACCGCGCCGGAACGGCGGCGGACGCCGAAATTTTCCTTGGTATGCCGCAGCAGCACCGGAAAGGTGAAATTCAGGTCCCCGGAAAAAAAGGCCGCCACCGCGGGCCCCAGGGAACCGTAGAGGACGACCCAGGGGTTTGCCTTTGGTTTGAGCATATACAGAAACAGGGGCAGGATACCGAAGCCCAGGATCAGGCTGAAAACCCCCAGCAGGATGATCAGGTCCCGGAATATACCGGCCCGGAGCACCCCGTGGAAACGGACGGCCCAGTACGCCGCCAGGGCTATCATAATAAAGCCGAGGATCTCGGAAAAAAACGACGCGACATGGTAAAAAATCCGGGACAGGGAATCAATGAGGGACAGGGCCTGCTTGGTGTAGTTCCGGTCGTAGGACAGGCCCATGGCCAGAAAAAAAGCGAACACGCAGAGGGGGAACAGGTAGGTTCCGCTGCCGGTGAGCACGCTGAACATATTGGAAGGAAAGAGGTCGAGGATGTTCTCCCCCGTGTTGAGGGACACCGCTTCCAGTTGTTCTTCGATCAGAATGGGAATCCGCGCCGGGGGAAAGAGCAGGGTCGCCAGGATTCCCGCGCCAATCACCAGCGCGGTGGTCCCGATGATGACCAGAAAATTCCGCAGAATCAGGGGCCAGAACTGGCCGTCCTGGCGGAGTTCATAAATGGCGATGGTCAGCGAAAAAACCAGCATGGGAATAACCGCGTACCGGCCCAGCCCCAGGGCAAGCCGTTCAAGCCACACCAGCGCCCCGCTCACCGTCTGGTTATCCAGGGGCATAAACATTCCCGCCGCAAACCCCAGCAGGGAGCCAATAAGCAA
>JAISAN010000205.1 GCA_031266635.1 Treponema sp.
CCCAGGCCGCCGAAGCCGCCGGTTTGGGAACCGTTATGCCACAGGCCGCCGGAAAGGGTGAATACCAGGTTTGAGGGCGGCGGATACCATTTAAGTTCCCCGCCGGCCTGGAGAAACAGAGGGCTCCGGTTCCGTGCGTCCCGCCCTGAGCCCGGATCTCTGGTCACATTAAATTCCTGTCTCAGGGAGAATCCCGCGGTAAAATGGGCGCCCTGGTAATGGAGGCCCCCGGAGAGAATGGGCCGGGTAACCAGATCGTGGGGGATCGGCCATTGTATGCCGGGGCTGAAAATCAGGGTCAGGGGATCAAAACGCCAGGACAGGGGGCAATAAAAGCCCATGCCGGTTCCGGGGCCGATGGGGGCGGCGCCGTTTTCCGCCCAGGCATAGGAAATGCCCGCCGCCAGGCCCAGGGGCAGACGGCCTTCGCCGCTGTGGAGCAGCACATATTTCAGCGATCCCCCTCCGCCCAGGGCGGCGGCGCCGTCAAATCTCGGCAGGGCGTTCAAAAGGGCGGTAATTTCAAGACGGTTCAGGGGGGAAAAACGGATGCCCACATCAAAGGGCAGGGTAGAAAAGGCCCGTTCCCCCGGAGCGGTTCCGCCGAAAAACAGATTCGCTTCTATCTGGAAACTGCCGCTGGGCAGCGTTACGGGCGCGGGGGCAAAAAGGAGCCCCGCCAGGATACCCTGGAAGGACAGGGGGTAGATGATAAGGGAGGAATTTATCTCCGTTTCCAGAACCAGGCTTTGAGCGGCCGGGGCGGAACCGTCCCAGGGAAGGGCCTCGGTTTCAATAAAAGCCCGGTAGCGCCCTTCGGGCAGGGGCGCCCCGCCTGCCTCCCGGCCGTTCCAGCTTATGGACTGGGACCATGTGCGGAAAGGCCCCAGTACGGCGCGGTAAACTACCTGTTCCGCCTGATCTTTTATCGTCAGGACGCCCCTGCCGGGAGCGGAAACCTCAAAGCGGAATTCGGTAAGCCCCAGGGAGCCGGAATTGGCAGGATTAAACCGGGGCCGGCTCACCGTACCGCGGCTCATGGTAAAAGGGGCGGGGCTCATGGTAAAAACCGCGGTGCTAAGCTCCCCTTCCCGGACATACACTGTTTTTACCGCCTCCATCCAGCCAAAAGCCCTGACCTGTATGGTCCGGTAGCCTACGGGCAGGCTTAGAACCGGGGTTTCCCCAAATTCAGGACGAACCGCGGCGGTTTCCCCATCGGCGATAATCACCGGACGCAGGGGAAGCTGCTCCTCCGGCGGACTCCCTTCGGCCTTTCGGAAACGAAACAGCACCTGGCCGGCCGCCGTTTCCAGTTCAATGGAAACCACCAGCCGGCTTGAGGCGGAAAGGGTAATTTTGAAACGCCGTTCCCGGTAACCCTCTTTCACAAGCCGGATATAGTATTCCCCCTCTTTAAGATTGTTCATCACCAGGGGGCTTTGTCCCCGCTCTATGCCGTCGATAAACACCCTGGCGCCGATAGGCTTGGTACGGATAACCAGGCCGGAGCCTGCCGTTTCCTCAAGAGTATCGCCGGTAATATCGCTGATATTCTGCCCGGAAAGCAGGGGAGGGAAAAACCCGCACAAAACCGGCAGCAGCAAGAAAAACAAAAACCGGCGAAAACAGGAGAAGCTCATATTTTCTATTATGAGCCTTTTTCAAAACCCGGTCAATTTTGCGGCACAGCGACCGCAGCCCCGGCAGGGGCTGTGATAAGAAAGTTGTAACACACGCCCGGCGCCCACCAAATGCCGCAATACCCCGAAAAGGGAGGCGGCCTTTAGGTCGCCGTATGCGCCGCAGAACACAACCGCAGCCCCGGCAGGGGATACGGCCCCCGCCCGCGGTTCAATCCAGGCCGGGAGCGGGATTGGGGAAACAGGAAGGAAAGCCGGGATCCCCGGCGGCCTGATCCCCCAGCCTGCCATTCTGACGGTAACTAAACCAGGACGACTCCGAAAAAATCAGGTGATCCAGCAGACGGAGGCCCAGAATCTCCGCCGCAATCCTGAGGCGGCCGGTAATTTCATCATCCTCAGGAGAAGGCTGGAGCTGCCCCGACGGGTGATTATGGGCGATAATCAGCGCCGCCGCCCGGTCCAGGATAACATCCGCAAAAACCTCCCGGGGATGTACGATGGTCCGGTTTACCAGGCCGATAGTTATCACCCGGATTGCCAGCACTTCGTGGGCGCCGTTAAGGGACAGGCAGAGAAACCGTTCCTGTTTTCGGTCCGCGTTATGCCGGATCAGGGTGAAAATATCCTGGGGCTGTTTAATCCGGACGCCGGAGGCCCCCCAGCGCCGTCTGCCATATTCCAGCGCCGCCACCACCGCACAGGCTTTGGTTTCCCCCAGCCCGTTGAGCCGGGCGAGTTCCTTCACCGGCGGAATATCCTTGTTCCGGTCAAGCTTTTCCAGCAGTTCCCCGGCCAGAACCGTGACGTTTTTGCCCCGAGTTCCCGTGTTAAGGATAATCGCCAGTAATTCATGATCCGACAGTGCCCCCGGCCCCCCGGAGAGCAGCCGCTCCCGGGGGCGTTCTTCGGAGGAAAGGTCCCGGGGATTCCGGCGGGGGCTTCTTTTAGTGTTCCTGTCCCGGACTTCAAAATTTCCGATGAAACCGGGATATAAATTTTCTTCCATGTCTTATATACGGCGCCAACTATCAATTTTGCTTCAACAAAATGTCAGATTTTGAAATTGATCCTTTTTTTCTCTTTTTGCAACAATTCCAGGGAATGTCCCGGCCGAAAAGAGACCCCAAAAAGGTCTGAGGGGGTGGCAGTGGGAAAAAGGAGGGGAAGGGGCCCCCCTTTTTCCCACTGACAGGACCCCAGGTATATTTATCCGGTCTCTTTTCGGTTTTGGAATAATTAAATTGAGAATAGTTGCTTATATTTCCCACATTGCTTAAACGATCTATTTATTGCATACTGGAAACAATGGCTGATATAAAGGATTACCAGAACAGTCTTTCGGAGGCCCTTCAGAAACGGCGGGATTGGCTGGAAAAAACCGAGTTGGTCAAACTAAAAGATGAACTCAGGACCTTTCAGACCTCCTTCTCATCTCTCTATACTATTTTTTTGAAAAAAGGACTAATTAACGAAGACCCCTATAAACAGGAAGCCAAAATCGGAGAGCTTGCGGTTCCTGATACCGGGCCTTTTAATGAAGCGGACCGGCTGGAGCAGCTCAGTATCAGGCTTTCCAACTATGATAACCAGTTGGACTTTTTGGTCAATTTTTATCAATTCGGCGTGGAATTTCTCAATCTGGATCGGCTTAAACGGATTCACGGCCTGGTGCGGTACATTGACTGGGCGCACTTGAGCAGCGATGCCCCAACGCCGAACACCAAGGTGGCGGCGGAAATAACCAACCAGTCAAAAACCGGCGTTGATCCTATTGCCCTCAGTGTTATCAACGGTTCCCTGGAGAACCTTTCAAAATCCACCACGGCGGTTATGGGGATTCTCAGGGACCTGGCCAATTATCACAAGGCGTTTTATAAATTCGAAGTCCGGACCGTCATGGACGGCATGAGCGCGGCGGAGGCAAACGCCGTCAATATGAAGAAAAAAATCGCCGCCGCCATGCCGGGGAAACCCTTCTATCAGGAACTGGTGGAAGAAATTATCAAAGAAGATTTTTCCCAAAACGGCCCCGCCCTGCGGGAAAATGTCCTCAAATCCCTGGCGGTGGAAGAAAATAAACCTAAAAGCGCAAAAGTTAAAGTATCCTTCAAGGCGATTCTGATTGAGGGGGTTCACGTTATCGGTTCGGTCAACACCACGTTAAGCGAAATCGGCGTAAAACTTGATGAAAATGAACAGGTGCTGGAAAATCAGAAAAAAAGCTTGTGGGAGAAGATCCGGCTCTTGCTGCAGGAGATGATGAACAAAAAACCGGATGAGGTAATTTACGAACTGGCGTATATGGATGTCACCAAAGGCGCCCTGGTCCGGGAAAAATTAAACTATCACTCTTTCCGCAATGAAATGGACCGGAAAAACAGGGTCCTCGCCAGTCTCAGCGCCCACGGATCGGCCCAGGGAAAACTGGAGGTCATGGGCGAGGATCAACTCACCGCTTTTCTTGAAAAAAATATCCGGGATGTCCAGGCCCTTTACCGGACTCTTACGGCGCTGGACGAGTTTTTTAAGTCCGAAGTTCCCAAAGAAATCCGGGATAAAGTGAAGGGGATTAAGCCTGAACTGGCCGCCATAAAAAATGCCATTGTCAGGGCAAATCAGATCCGGCACGAATACAGCGCCCAGAAGGAAGAAGAGGAACAGATGAAACGTCTGGGGATCAGTGTTGAAGGCTGATCAGGCAGGAGCATACGCATGAACAATTTGCAGATAAAAATACAGCGAACCGGGGCTTTCCTCAATTCGGGGAAAAGCCGGGTGGTATTCCAGGCCGTATGCCTGGGATTGTTGTTGGGGGCGTGTAAAAACGCTCCGGCAGTGGAAGAAGGGGGGCCGGAATTTTCCCGGAGTTCCGGGGGCCCGGAGCTCCGGGAAAACCCCGATTTTGCCGAAACCCGGCCCCGTGTCGCGCTTCGGGATGAACTTACCGTGGCATTTTCCCGGGGAGAAGTGGAACTGGATTTTCGTAAGTCCTACCTGGCCAGCGAGGCCCAGGTTTTTACCGGCCTTTACGAGGGGCTTTTTTCCTATCACCGCTTTACTATGGAACCGGTGGCGGCGGCGGCGGAACAGTGGGATCTTTCGGAGGATAAAAAACAGTGGACCTTTAGGATCCGCGAAAACGCCCGGTACTGGAACGGCGATCCCCTCCGGGCGGGGGATTTCCGGACCGCCTGGATTTCCCTGCTGGACCCCAAACGGAATTCCCCCTATTCCAGCCTCTTTGACGTTATTGAGGGGGCCAGGGAATACCGGACAGGACTGGTTACGGACCCCGCAAAGATCGGCATTGAGGCACGGGACGAAAAAACCCTCATCGTCCGGCTTGCCGCCCCGGCGTCGTTTTTCCCCAGGATGCTTTGCCATCACTCCTTCAGCCCCATCCATCCCTCCATGGTGGACAAGGAAGACTGGAGTCTTGCGGCCCCGGTTTCCAACGGCCCGTTTTATATCCGGGAATATACGGAACAGCGGATTGTGATGGAAAAAAATGAACAATACTGGGACGCCGCCCGAATATCCCTGAACCGTATTATCCTGAAATATACCGAAGACGGGGATGAGGCTTCGGCCCTCTGGAATTCCGGTGAGGCCCGGTGGATCTCCGGGGATGTAAATATCGACGCCCTGACCGACCGGAGCGGCATCCAGGTAGACCCCATGTTTGCCACCCATTACTATTATATCCGATCCGCGGAAAAGCCCTGGAACGATTACCGGATCCGGCGGGCCCTGATCCTGGTTCTGCCCTGGGAAGATATTCGCCGGGGTCATTTTCTTCCTGCCAAGACCCTCATCTACCCCATCCCCGGTTATCCTGAAGTTCAGGGCCTGGACGCCACCGATGAGCAGGAGGCCCTGAAGCTCCTGGCCGAAGCGGGGTATCCATCCGGCACGGGGCTCCCGGAGCTGGTGATCAAACTTACCCCCTCGGAAGAATCGATCCGCATTGGCGGTCTTATGGCGCAATCCTGGAAGGAGAAACTCGGCGTCCCCGTACGGGTGGAGGTGATTCCCTACCAGCAATATTTCCAGGCCCTCAAGGCCGATGACTACGGAGTCGGTTCTTCCACCTGGATTGGGGATTTTGCCGATCCGTATACCTTTCTCCAGATGTGGCGGCGGGACTCCAACCTGAACGACGCCCGGTACGATGACGCGGATTATGAACGGCTGATGGAAAAATCCATGAGCGAAGAGGGGGAGCAGCGCTGGGCAACTCTGGCGGAAGCGGAAAAACTGCTCCTGGAACGGGGAACCGTCCTGCCCATTTCCTACATTCCCGCCATCAATATTGTGGATCTCAACGAACTGGACGGCTGGTTTCCCAATGCCCTGGACATTCACCCCTTTAAGTACCTGTCCTTCCGGGCCTTCCGTCCCCTGCCGGGGGTGGTACTGGCTAAATAGGGTTTGTCTATAAGCCGGTTTTACTTTTCCTTGATCAATTCGCCGGGCAGCCATCTGCGGAGGCAGCGGCCCAGGGACGCGAATTCAATGGGTTTTGCCAGGAGACCGTTAAGCCGGCGTTCCAGGAACATCTGTTCCGCGCCGCCTACCACATTGGCGGTAAGGGCGATGATGGGAATTTCGCCGTAAGGGCCCCCCAGGCTGCGGATCAGGGCGGTGGTTTCCAAACCGTCCATTTCGGGCATCATGTGATCCATGAAGATAAGATCATACTTCTTTTTTTCCGCCAGTTCCACGGCGGTTCTGCCGTTTTGAGCCAGATCCGCGGTAATGTCGAAGGCGTTGAGCATGGCGGCGCAGACATCCAGGTTGATCTCAATATCGTCAACCACCAGTATCTTCGCCTCCGCGGCGGTAAAGTCCCCCGATTCTTCCGGTTCGGTATCGGGTGTGTCTTCAGCGGGAACAGAGGGAAGGGCCACCGAAAAGGTAGAGCCCTTGCCGTACTCGCTTTCGAGCCACAGGTTCCCCCCCATGAGGTTACAGAGCCGGAAACAGATGGCCAGTCCCAGACCCGTACCCATCACGTTCCGGTTTTTCCGGGTATCCAGTTGCTCAAAGGGCTTGAACAGCTTTTCCGTATCCTCCTTGCGGATACCTATCCCCGTGTCCCTTATATCAAAACGCAGTATAGCTTCGGGATTTTTTTCATCCGCCCCGGCCAAAAAGGCGAAAAAGTCCACTTGCCCTTCATGGGTGTATTTTAAGGCGTTTGAAAGGAGGTTGGTCAGTACCTGGCGGGTCCGGTTTTCATCGCCGTAAACCATGACCGGAAGATCCCCGGCAAGGGTAAAATTGAGGGTCAGGTTTTTACCCTTGTAGAGTATGTTGAACATGGAGTGGAGGTTGTCCAGCAGGGCATGGAGATTGTAATTGGCGTTGATGATCTCCAGTTTTCCCGCTTCGATTTTTGAAAAGTCCAGGATATCGTTGATAATGGTTAAAAGGGATTGAGCGGATTTTTTAATATCCCGCAGGTGTTTGCTCTGGATTTCCGTCAGTTCCGTGCGGCTTAATATTTCGTTTAAGCCAAGAATAGCGTTCATGGGGGTACGGATCTCATGGGACATAACCGCGAGAAAATCCGACTTGGCCTCACTCGCCGATTCCGCCCGCTGCTTTTCCCGCATAAAGTCCGTAAGGTCCAGAAACACCGCCAGCACTCCCGCGGTGATTCCCGCGTCGCCCCCTTTGCCGTGTCCTATATAGGTCAATTCAATAGTATAGAAACGGCTTTCCCCGCTCTTGCTGAAATCGATCCATTTTTCCAGATTGACGGTCTTTTGCTCCGCAATCACCGTTTCGACAGCGGCCTTTAATTCCGCCAGTTCTTCCGGCGAAACATAGGCGGAAAAAATCTCTTCGTAGCGGCGGTTTCTGAAATAGTCAAAATTCGGGGTTCCCGTCAGGGTAAGAAACACCCTGGTGCCCAATATCAGATATCCGGCATCGTCAAGAAGAAGGATAACGCTGGGGCAGCTTTCCAAAAGCATATCCGTATAGGCTTTTTGTTTCGCGTTGGCGGCGCTGAGTACCCTTCCCAGAGTCTCTTTGGCTTCCACGGTCTTGCTTATCTTGTCAAGATAAGCCCGGGTAATCCGCAGTTCCCTGGCGAGCTTTGTATTTTCGAGTTTCAGCCGTTTGTTCTCTTCGAGAAACAGCTCCTCACCGGCATCCGACACGCATTATCCCTCCCGCGTCTTTTTTCAGAAAATACACAAAATAAAGGTGTTATTGTGGAAACGGTTCACCGCGGCGTTTTCCGGCGCGTCCGGGTTTATCCGGGTAGGACAAATTTCACCCCCCGAATAGGCCATGAGGAAGGGAACCTTTCCACCGGCTTCCTTTTGGATCATTTCAATTTCCGCGAACATATCGCTCCCCAGGGCCATGAGCCGGGATATGCAGGAATAAATGAGAATACCCGGCGCCTCCGCCGTTTCTTTCAGGGCGTCCTGAAAGGCCCTGCGGGATGTACGGAGTACGTCGTCCCTGTCCAGGACGCCCAGGTACAAGGTGGAACCTTCGGGCATGGCGCCGGCGCAGATGGCGTGTTTGCTTTCGTTGAGGCCGATAAAAACCTTGGATACCGGAGGCGTACCGTCCATGTAATCCAGCATGAAGGGCAGGGATGTCATGGCATAGGCGGTTTCACTGGCTTTGGTGAGCCCCAGGTTTTCAAAATACTCTATTACCGGCCGGCCGTTGACCTCTTTGAGGATATGCCCTTCCGAAGAAGTAACTACCGCGGACCGGTCCAGGAGCTTGCTTTCCGACAGGGAGGCGAGGTAAAATTTCGGCCGTATTTGCCCATAGACAAGGATCATGGACATCCGGTCCCGGTAATGCTCGCCGTTGTAAAGCATATAACATTCCTTGAAATCCGCGGTGTCGTCTATCGACAGCGTACCGAAACAGGGAACCCCGCCGGAAACGGCGGTGAGCACGTTCACATATTCATCCCCGGAATTTTCCACCATAAAGGGCGCGTACGCGAACATCAGGGAAGGCCGGGTCCCGGCGGTTCCGTTCTTATAACTTTCCTCAATGGTTTTGCCCGGATTCCCTTTAAGCGAATCACTCAAGACAGTTTTGAAGGATATGTCATCGCTGGTAAGCACGAAAAGAGTCAACAGCAGGGTTCCTGATTCTTTGTTGATCGCCTGGGCCGAACTGATGGTTCCCGCCACATCAAAGGGCAGGGCCTTACAGACGGCCTTAAAGGCCCCGGAAAGGACGAACTCATAATGGCAGGCCGCAATCCCCACCGAATATTTCAGCAGTTTATGCTCCGGATCGAGCTGGGATCTAATGTCCTCCACAGCGGCTTCAATATCGTCGATATTTGCTGTAGAAACACTAAAGGTCTTAATCATGTTTTTCTCCTCTCTCCAAAAACTTGCCCAAAAATCTCTGAAACCAAACGGAATTTTTAAAGATCTCTTGTGTCAACTGAGGCTGTTTCAAAACCAACCGGGTTTTGGAACAAGCTCAGTTATATCAGGATATTGGGTATCAATCAACATATCGCGCGGCAGAGTAGTTGCTCACGCAACATCAAGGGCGGGGTATGAAACCCTCAATACGAATCAACAGCCCCGCCCCATGTCATCTAAACCTGACCCGGCAATAACCTTGTTTTGGATACAAAACAGGGAGGGTTTAGACCGGGCTTTAGCGGGAAGTCTCCACCCCAATTCGCGCGCAGTGTTTTTTTATAACGCAGCGGGAACAGAAGGGGCTCACAGGACGGCAGAGGTTTTGGCCGTACAATACCAGCAGGGCGTTGATGCCTTTCCAGTATTTTTTGGGGAGTTTTTCCCGCAGGGCCATTTCGGTTTCCTCCGGGGTTTTTGAGGAAACCCAGCCTGAGCGGTTGGAAATGCGGTGGACATGAACGTCTACGCAGATGCCGGGGAGATCAAAAGCTTCGATAAGAACCAGGTTTGCGGTTTTCCGCCCCACTCCCGGCAGGGCCAGCAGGGCGTCCATGTCCGCGGGAACGGCCCCGCCGTATTCTTTTAATAAAATGGCGGCGATTTTTCTCAGGCTGGCGGCCTTGGTCCGGTAAAAACCAGCGGGATACGCCAGCCGGGCCACCTCCGCTTCCGGGAGGGCCAGCAGCGCCGCCGGGCTTCCCGCCTGCTCCAACAGCCGTTTTGAACAGACCAGGGTTACTTCGTCCTTTGTGCGGAGGCTGAGAATTGTGGATACCAGCACCGCCCAGGGATCCCGGCGGTAATGTTCCGCCACGGTGCTTACCGAGGGGTCGCCGGCGGTATTCCCGGCGGCGGCCCGTTCCTTCTGTAGGTCCCGCCGCCAGCTTTCAAGGGCGGCGAGAATAAGGTCCCACTGGGGGGCCCTTTTGTTTTCCCCGGCCCGCCGGCGGGGATTTTTTGCCGCAGCCATTAGCTTTTCTCCAATAAACAAACTGCCCGGGCCGCCACCGCCCGGCCCTTCCCGATGGGCCCCAGGCCCTCGCCGGTTTTACCCTTGACAAAAACAGCCGCCGGGTCAAGTTCCAGGGTCCGGGCCAGGGACGCGCGGATAAGATCCCGGCGGGGGAGCAGTTTCGGTTTTTCGCAGGAGACCACACAGTCAAGATTTACCAGACGCCAGCCTGATTTTTTTACCCGTTCAAAAGCGGTCCGTAAAAGGATCATGGAATCGGCGTCTTTCCAGGCCGCATCGGCGGGGGGAAAAATGGCGCCCATGTCTCCCAGGCCCGCGGCCCCCAGTATTGCGTCGGTTACGGCGTGGGCCAGCACGTCGCCGTCAGAATGGCCCAGTTCCCCCCGGCGGGAGGGAAACTCAACGCCTCCCAGCAAAAAACGCCGCCCCCGGACCAGCCGGTGCAGATCCTCCCCTAAACCCACCCGTATCATCAATATTCTCCCCCGGCGCTTTCCCAAAATTTCAGTTTTTGGGCGGGAAAGGCGCCCCCTTCAGGCTTTATTTCGTCCCCTAGGTCTTCCGGGAAAGTAATCTTCCGGTTTTCCGGTGATCCGGGAACCACCGCCACGGGGCCGCAAAAATCCCCCCAGACCTCCGCGTCATCGGTATATTCAAAACCTTCGGCCCGCTCCCGTTCCGCGGCCTTTTGGTGGGCATATAAAATTTCGGGAAACGCGAAAGCCTGGGGCGTCTGGGCGGTTCCAATATGGGCCCGCCGGAGGTGGCGCTTTACAAAAAACAGCCCGGCCCGGTCCGGCAGGCCGCCGGGTATTTCCGTCCCCTCCGGCAGTTCCGCGGCGGAAACAATTTCCTTGGGTGTTTCCACCAGGGCCAGTACGGGCAGGGCCGCCCGGTATTGGAGCGCCGCCCTCATGGTTCGCCGGATTAGGGCTTCGTCTATCCAGGGCCGGGCCCCGTCGTGGATTAACACATACCGGGGATGATAAGGCTCAAGCAGGGAAAGGGCGTGAAAAACCGACGCCCGCCGGGTTTTGCCGCCGGGTACAAACAGCAGCCGGGGCGTTTCCCCGCGGCCCTCCAGAAACCGGGCCGGCAGGGCCTCCCGGGCGGCGGCTTCACCGGTTTCCGCCTCCGGGGGAACGGTGATAACTACGGTCCTTATCTCGCCAATGGCGGCGAAGGCGCTCAGCGCGGCCCCCAGTACGGTAAGGGGTTTCCCCGTCTCATCGGCCCGGTCCAGGGGGCGGTATTCTTTCTTGCCGCCGCCGGCATTTCCCGCCTCGCCCTTCATCCGGGAGGAAGAACCCGCCGCGGTAATTACCGCCGCCCAGACCGTTCCGGCGGATACGACATTCATGGCGAAGGTTTAACCCGGGAACCCGCTTCGCGGGGGGGCTTCATTTCGATTCCAGGCGGCTGAAAATCAGCGTTTCCACTTCTTCCCGGGGTTTGCGGAGGGAAAAAGACACCTCATCTTCCAGCAGTTTCTTGGCCGAATCATAGAGTTTCCGCTCCAGGATCGGCAGTTCCTTGACCTTGCTCCGGTGATAGAGGGAACGGACAATCATGGCAATATCGGAAACGCTCCCTTTTTTGAGGAGGTCCAGGTTCATCTGATACCGTATTTTCCAGTCCGACGTGATAGGTTCATATTCTTCGCCAATCAATTCCAGCGCCCGAAGCGCCTCGTCCCGGGGGACAATGGCCCTGATCCCCAGCCCTTCGGCTTTACTAACCGGTACCATAATCGTCATGTCCGATACTTCAAGATAGATCACATAATAGGGGACCTTTTCGTTCTTGAATTCCTTTTGTTCGATTGATTTGATAATTCCCACGCCCTGGCTGGGATATACCACTTTTTGATCAACCTGAAAACCCTTTGCCGTTTTATTCATTATTATTTAATATTATCATAAAAAAAGGAAAATGTGAAGCAATTTTTCGGTCCGCGTCCGGGCCTATTCTTCATCAAATTCATAATATTCATCCTGAACCGGCTCCTCAGATTCAAAAGTTTTGACCGGGCCCGTGAGGGAAAGGAGAAAATCCTGATCAAATATTTTCGCCAGCTCGTCAGCCTGGCCGCGGGTATAATACATGACAATTTGCAGGGAATCGGGTTTGGCGTTATCGCTGTTAGGGGAATATTCATCCTTGGCGGATTGCTGGAGGACGGAAAAATAGGGGCTGCCGTTGTCTTTCCCCCGGAAACGGTAACCTAATTCCATGGTGGGGGAGGCGCGGCCGGGAATGGTGAACGAAAAGGTTTCCCACTCGGCTTTGCCCTTGAACCTGCCGTAGGCCGCCCGGGACCGGGAAAATTTGTTTCCCAGATTTTTCGCGGCGTAATCCGCCTTGTAACGTTCCAGGGCCTGGATGAATTTCTGACGCCCTTCGAGGTCCCAGAACTGCCGGTACCGAATGGTCTGGTGGCGGAATTCCAGGGCCACCGTATTGTAACGGGGATAAAAGAGCGCCTCAATTTCTTTTTTTTCTACATTGGAAGAAAAAAACCGGTCAAATTCAACCTCAATGGTTCCCGCGGAAACAGGGTCCATATCGGCAACCATATCGGGATATTTTGCCGCCGGGTCTATAGCGGCGCAGGACAACAAAACAGACGCCAGCGCGCCGTATATCAGGAACAACCCGGCATACGGGGATACCTGTTTTTTCATACTCCCTCCAGGGCTGTTTCAAAAC